>NZ_JBFSTC010000086.1:0-25043 GCF_041466605.1 Vibrio sp. 10N.247.310.17
CAACGGTATGCTAAGAACAAAAATGCCGTTCACTCTTAAGTGAACGGCATTACTCACGTTGGGTTCTTTATTTTTTCAACCGATGCGAATTTGAAATGTAGTTGGAGTTGTCCTGATGATGGTTAACTGTCTTAAGCAATCATGGCCTTGAACTACTGTTATTATCTACACTCTATATTAATTACTATTTATTTCTATTATTAAGTATTGAAAGTATGGGATCTATAATAACTATGAAGCATCGTAAGTAACTGTTTAGAAAGAGCTTTTGGCGTTTTCAATTACACATTACCCGTATATTTGATCTCATTTTCCGAATGTATGATCATCCTACCCGAACTTATGATCTTTCTATCCGATTCTTTGATCTGTATATCCTTGTTTATTGATCTTTTAGCTCTCTTTAAAAGCACACTTTATCCGTGTAATCACCATCTTGTCACTGAATAGTTTTAAAGCATTATTTCTAGCTGTGTGTAAGTGACTTAAATTATTGTATTTATTAGTAATTATCATCAACAGATAGGTTGTTAATTTCGTTTAGGAAACTCTCAATAGATTGTGCCATTTCCACACGTTGTTCTTCTTCTTTTTCGCGACGCTTGATGGCTATATTGATCTTGCTTGCTCTGTCCTGCTCCCCAATAGACGTATAGCAATGTGCAAGGTTCTTAAGTTCGTCAGTCGTGAGGTCACTTCCACCGACACGCTTCATTTCTAATGAAGAGATTATACGTTTGATGTCATCAAGGTTGAGTTTTTGAACTGGGCCTTTCTTCTCTACCCAACGGTATAAAAATTTGATCTTAGATATCTTACGACCTTCACGGTAAACCTCATAACCATGGGTTCTGCCATCTTCAGAGTCAAAGAACATGATCTCCTGATTTGTCTCTGAGTCATCCTCTATACCTTTAATGCTGGCTTTAATGCAACGATCAATAAAGACACTGTTATTGGAAAAGGATCGCTTACCTGACTTTATCTTTCCTGCTGGGTCATGGAGCCCAAATAAGCCTTTTAAGTCTTCAATATCAAAGGTTTGCAGATAGGTACCGCCACTTTTAAAACGACTAAGGATTTCGTAAAGACGTTTAGCATACTCTTTTTTCAGGCTAAGAAAACTCTGTGTGGTAATAAGCGCATAGCTATTGTTATACTCAATGTAGGCGTCTTTCAGCTCTTCATTGGGCTTCATTGTCAGGCGTCTATCTTTGTATGTCACACGTTTGAATATCGAGATGAAGTCGAACTCCTGGATCTCTTTGGTATCATCTTCAACCAACACGCCAATGTTTTTCTTAGTCAGTCTATCGGCAACAGGTCGTAGTGTCTTTGCGAGTTCTTTGGGATCAATGTTCAACCATCTCGAAAGCTGAGTTGAGGTGAATTGATAGGTTGGAGTATTATTGTTTTCCCAGTCTTCAGGCTTCATGTGGGCTATCATCAAGGCAAACAGGTCTGCCTCACGTTGTGTAAGGTCCTGCTGCGAGAATACAAGCTTGTGCGCCTTTTTAAACTGTTTTGGAAGTGTGTGTTTCTTCGAGGTAGTGACCTTACTATCCATGCCTAATCTCAACTGTATTTTCTACTGTGTGAAAGTATAACACTTTATCCGTGTTAGTATCACAGCTTTTCCGTTATTAACTCTAGAAATCCGTGTATCCCAACAAGAAATCCGCGTTTCTTCATTTGAGAGTCCCGGCCATCTGCCATAAAGCTTTCAATTTCCTGAATACAAATTGAACACCCATTCCTTTAACCATGCTGATGTACGCAGTAGTGAGCGTTTATAGTGTACTATTTCTGTAGTTATTGATCTGTTTATCCGTGCAATAACACATATAATCCGCGTACTTATTTCATGGCAGATATCACTTCAAATTAATTGGTATGATGTTGTTTTATATCGTTTTGTCTGTGGTTGGGTACTAAGTTATAAAGGTTTTATACTTATGGTTATGCATTTTATTTGTTTGAAATTTATCCAAACCAATACCTGTATTGATCTATTTATCCGTGTTTGATTCCAAGATACACCAAAGCCCCCGTCTATTTAGAACAGTTTTCCCGTCCTATTTAACAGAGGCATTCAAATTTCGGCATTAAATGATCAATTTATCCGTGTATCATCACTCTTTATCCGTGTTTTGAAGCTGAATCGACAAATTAACTGCTTCAATGATCAGTTTACCCGTGTAGCATTACAAATAATCCGTGTTTTTCCATCGTAAACCTACTACAGAGGTTTTTTGATCAGTTTATCCGTGTTTCAACACAGATTATCCGTGTAAAAACATGACATAACATTTATCGTATCCTAAATTACAACAAAAAATCCGTGCCTGAATGGTTGCTGGACGGTGTTCATACAAGCTCTCCGTGTCGCTATTTCATTCATTACACATTTTCCGGTGATGCCAAGACACAAGAACTTCTGTTGGTTTGATGGTTTTGTAGTCTGTATATGCACACTATTTACGCTATATCGTACTCGCTAACCGATACTTCCTATTCATAACCCTCCTTGATGATCATATTATCCGTGTAAACACTCAAATTTCCGGTTAATCACACATGTTACCCGTGTTATTTGCCAATATTAGGCGTATTCACACAAGATATCCGTGTTTGCATTACCGATACCGTGTTAAGCAATACAGTTTTTCCGTGTTATATCCCAACTCACACACAAAATCCGTGTTTTACACGGGGAATGTGTGATGTTGATCCTATCTAATGTACTTTCTTAACCTGTATTCATACCTAAACCTCAATTTGGACTTATCTCAATGCAATCCAACTCGCCATCACGACACATCCAAGCGTGGTAATTGCCTCAAAGAAGCCGTTACTTGCTGGCGTCAGCGGTACTCGATACCGAGTAGTTATCGGCCAAAAGAAATTGATGCCTGATTTGGTACAAGCATCCCCCACAAGGTGACCTATATAGCCAAATGTTAGCGAGTACGCCCAAGGAAACTCATACGTCGCACATAAGAACCAAAGGCCGAACGCGGCAAGTAAACTATGTAGCGCTCCTCGATGCCCGAGAATGCCTTCAATCGGTATACTCAAAAACGGAACAATGCGCCCTACCCTGCTATGTCTGGTGTCAATGTCAGGCAGTAATGCTCCTAACATCGCGAAACCCATACCTGCAAATGACATCCAATAGAATGTGTCTTGCATGGTATTCATGCAGATGTAATAGGCGCTTGCTGTTGTTATTTGATGATTGATAGCCTTCACACGGCACCACCCTACTCAACAGCGTTGCCGTTTGTTGCCTTATCTACACGACGCTCTAAGTCTTTAAAAGCAATGTCGCTTGCTGCTCGAACGTCACGGAATAAGTCATCATTGCCATCATTGTTCGAATCGTATGGCATGAATGACAATAAGTAGACGCGGTACTGAGTACTTTCACGGATAATTTCTGTATCCGTTACGTCATAGTCAGAGAGCTGTGCGTTCGCCACCAGCTTATCGATTGTCTTTTCGGTCAACGATACGACTTTGCTTTCCGTCGTCGCTGAATTGGTTGTTTCTGATGTGTACGCACGTTCACTGCCCGATACGATTTGGCGATATTTCTTGGCCAATTCAAACTCAGCGTTAATCTTCGCTTTAGTTACCGCCATGTCTAAGTCAGAGCTCATTCCTGTTCCGGCTGCAAAAAAGCCTTCACCGTTAGACTTCGGTGGTTTCATGTACCAAGAAGGAATGTTACTCAGCGTCTCATCCACACGGTCAACCGTTGCGTCATGCTTCGCCTTTTCTACTTCCAATTTGGTCATGTCGTTAGATGCACAACCGACTGCCATGATTGAAATCATGAACGCAGCTAATGTTTTCTTTTGAGTCATTTTCATTGGTCTAGTCTCTTTTTAATGAATTAACGCTTTTGTTATACATACGCGAACTCATAGTTGAGAAAATAAATTGAAGTAGCGTTATAGCGACTGGGACTGTTGCGATGATTGCCCCAACACTCATCAAACCTGCCATTTCTTCCAGATAGATATTGACGCTTCTTAGAACGGTTGTGGTGTGTGAAGCTGCGTAGATTAAGCCGACATAAGTAAACACCCCAATCCACAGTGAGCCAGCCATTGCGATTTTGATGTCAGTGAGAGATGGAAGCATGTGCAGTGTTACTGAAGATAAAACCCAGATTAGAAACCACTGTTGCCACGCTGCTTTATTCATGAACAACGTTAGGTCAATTGTGTTGTTATTAAAAAGATACGGTGTCACTTGTGGTGAGAGGAAATACAGTGCGACGATGCCTGTGAAAATTGGGCCAATACTGACTATTACTTTTCGAATTGAACCGGAGATGGACATTGGGTATTCGTAATTTACGTAGCCGAGCACGGGATTATCTTGAGTCGGCATTTGAAACAGTTTCACTTCGGTTACCTTAAACCCAACCAATTTGCACATCAGGTAATGTCCGAGTTCATGTAAAGGTACACCAACTATTCCCGTGATAAACACGAGTACTCTGCTCTTGTTGAAGCGCTCCATCAGATACTTAAGTACCCAAATGGCGGCAGCAATAGTTAGGAAGTGGATCATAGAGTTACCAATAAACGTAAAGACGGTAATAAGGTAACGTTTCCCTCAAACGATGTTTTCAATTAAAGAGCCAATTTTCGGGCGTTAATTGACAATATTTATTGTTGACTGTGCCGTGCGTCTATCTTTCGGACCTTTATTTGATACAACTCACACCAATGGAGCACTTGTTGAAGTCTTTCTGGTTTCGTAGATTCATCGATCAAAAGCGCAGCCGCATTAGAAAGCTGTAGCTGTTCAAAATTCAATAGCCGCCCAGCTACACGGCCATCATTGTCATAATCCGCGTTCAGCATCTTGGCTTGATATTGGCACTTTGGAAAGGTCGTATAAGGGGAGTCTGACAGTATCGCGACTTCTCCGGATACATTGCCCAGCAGCAGGCTGACTTTTTCCGTCACGGATAATTCACACTTCTGCCCACGCAGGTCGATAACAGAAAGTACAAACGGCGACTCGGGGACAAGCGTTCTTGCCCAAACACCATTGAGCTTCACATTTGAGGGCAGAGAATGTCTCGCAAAGATATTGAGAAACAACTCATCAGGAACAGCCTTTGGTCCTAAGTTTAACCGGGTGATTATAAATTTCTTCGGTATCTTACCGAGCTCCACCAGCGTGCTCGTGAGCATTGATTCCATTTCGGCTTCTTTCAACCACCCCCCGCCTTGCTTTATCGGCAAGTTAAAGCAATCACCATAAAGTCCTTCACCATTTGCGAGCCCTTTCGATTTCAATATCAACGGCACACCTGCGCCACTGCCAGTATTTGTTCTGTGTTTGGCGTATGGAATTACATAGTTCATACCTAGCATATTCGTTGTCCATTTTTGATTCTGTCATCATTGGTTATACACCGATTTTGGACTGGTTTAGACAGTTAGGATTTCTTTCAAAGACATTGATATATAAGGGCTCAAGACGAATTCACTAATTTTCAAAGTGGGGGGAGATTACTACTAAAAAACGGATTCCGTGATGTATATTCATAACATCACAAACAAGTTTAAGAAGGCATATTATGATTACTGAAATGATTAGCTCGCTAAGAGATTCGGTTACTCCATTCAAATTTGATGGTAGTACTTGTGATGTGCTTAAGGCATACAACAAAGATGGGTCCCCGAGCTGGCTTGATGAAAAAGATGAGCTCATCGAGGGGATTTACATTGGTATGGAGAACGAGGTTTACCATGCCCTACCCGCGTATTCATCATCTCAGTTGAAGCTGCTCGTAAAGAAATCCCCTGCCCACTTTTACAGAAAATACATAAGCGATATTGACCGTGGTAGAACCGTGTCGAAGTCGCTGCAACGCACCTTTGATGCAGGCACCTATGGTCATGAGTTGATCCTAGAGCCTCATGGGTTCTATGACCGCTATTACCGCGATATTGTGCCAGCTGATTACCCAAATGCCCTTAGAACGGTCGCAGAAATGCAAGCGCTTGTTGAGAAGCTTAACATCCCTAATGTGCCAAAAAGCGCTAATAAAGAGCGTTTGATGAAAGAGTTATTGGCAGTAGAACCGACCCTGCAATTTTGGGATACGGTTTTAGAAGAGCACAACAATAAGACTATCCATAAAGGAAAAAAAGCGATTGATGCCATTGTCTGGGACGATGCACACCGCGTACACGAAACATGTCGAGATAATGTTGATGCAGATGCATTGATTCAAGACGGGTTACCAGAGATCTCCTTTATCGCTCGCTGCCCAGAAACTGGCTTGTGGCTCAAGTGTCGCTTTGACTGGCTACGCTTCGACTGTATTGCCGTTGATGTAAAAACAACTGCGAGTACGGACCCTGATGCGTTTGCCAAGCAAGCGGGTAACTTGGGATATCACATTCAAGAAGCGTTCTATACCTACGTAGCAAGCTTGCTTGAGGTGAACTTGGGTGCCTTCTTGTTTGCATGCATTGAGTATGTCGATGCTGATTTATGTGAAGTCTATGACTTACAAAGAAAGGAAGAATCGATGATTAAGTTCAAAGATGGGCTACATTCATTGGCGACTTGCCTTTCTACAGGCGTATGGACAAAACGCGTGAATCTATCAGGAATCACTTCTATCACTATTCCGAAGTACTGCCGTTAATTGGAGGGCGCTATCATGACTAATCAATCACTAGTATTACAAGCAGTCGAGGCTGCACGTCCTCATTTTTCGACTATCGTTGCTGAGAACCAATCGGGTCTTGATACAGACTTAGAGCTGGAATATGTGGCCTATATTCTGGAGAGTTTTGGTGAGTCGATTACCTCTAACATGGACGCCAATTCGGTATATTGGAGCATACTCAATCAGGCCACCATCGGTTTGTCTGTTGAGGAGGGGTTAAATCACGGCACCTTTTTATATCGTCACGATTATGTGTCCAATTTCTTCGTATTGGAATTCATGCCCACATACCATGGGCTAATTCATTTAGCGTTCGAGTCGGGGGAGGTGGCGCAGGTCAGTGCTGATCAAGTGTTTAGTCATGACCAGTTTATCTATCATGGTTCACGTTCGCTGCCTGAGCATACCTCTCAAGGGGCTTACGCGAGTGGAGATTTATTGTGTGCTTATGCTGTTGGAGAGACGTTAGCAGGTCACGTCTATTGTGAAGCCCTTTCACGCGAAGAGTTAGATGAGATTGAGCTGATGGCGGCTATGAGCTTCAGTTCTAACCAATCGGTTTGGAATACTGCTTTTGTCGGTCAGATGCGTAAGAAATCTGCGATTCGTAGAATGATGCGTTTGTTGTTCAATCAACTCGGTTTCGACAAACCTCACTACCGCAGTCGTATTAAGACGCTTATGAGCGTGGAAGATAACATGTGGACGAATATGAAATCCTCCATGGACCATGAAATCGCTCGTGCAAAGAAAGAGAAAGCATTGTTAGGTACGAGTAAAGACAGCGTTCCGGTCAACACCTTTGGGCAGCCTATTAAGAATGCTAATACGGTATGTACTTCGAAAGTAGTGTCACATACAGGTATGTCTGCTGCCGACTTGATTAAGCGTGTAGGCTCTACTGACGGACCTACCTTGGACTTTGTTCCTACGGCTCAAGATGAAACAGAACAACCGCAAACTGAAAACCCATCGACATCCACACTTGGTTCAGATGGCTTTATGGGCGGGTGGGGGTACTAATGACAATCACAGAAACGCGCAATGAGCCCGAGCGATTACGAACGGCGAGTATCATTACACTAGGCAAACAGAAGAATGTGTTTCTTACTCATTCGGTAGTAAATCAGAGCTCCAATAAACTGATCTACCAAACCAAGCGCAGCGATACAGGTTCTCTCAAAGAAGTTCAGTGTACGCAAGAGCAGGCCGATGTGTATATCCACCAGCAAGTGGTGAAGAGTTTACAAGCTCATACCGATGATATTAACCTGCCACACATGTCACTTTTAGAACTTCCCAAGGAATATAGAACGGTTCGAGAAAGAGATGTGTTAGTCCGTTTTCGAGTGCCAGAACCATCGATGTCTTGGATTGACAATGACATTCACTTCGCTGATACCACTGATAACTTTGGCTCCGACTGTCGGTTCTATCCGACTCGTGGCAGTGAAAACTTCGATTTGGCCGTACTCACCATTTACCCCGAGGATTCTGGCTACTTCGCTACTTTGAAAACCGAACACGGGTATACCGGCCTTCCTATGAGTCATTGGATGTCGTTAGTACCCATTTGGCGCAAAACCAAAGTAAAAACAGAAATTGCGGTATTGATTGACAGTGAGGCTCAATCTACGTTGCCAGGTCTTGGAAAGATGGCGAACAAGCGTGGTTACACTTGCCTTGGTGTTATATCGGGTTTCTTTGATAGAGCCGAGGGTGCTGGCGACGCCCTTTTCAAAGATCTATCGACCCGTCAGCTCTTTGTTGATGCCCGTCACTCGGCTGAACCAACAGTGGATTGCGAGTATGGCTTTGCTTTCTCTATGTCTCATAACGCTCTCTACCGGTTCGATGCACGTCGTTCTATCTTATTGACCATCATCGACTTTGATTCAAGTTCAAATTCTTGGGTTTTGGGGTTTACCGACACTCTCGAACGAGTTACACAAATTCCCTATTCGTATGATGACTTCTTTTCGAAGGGTTACCAAATTGCGCTGGTGGCCACCGTTCGAGAACAAAAATTAATGAAAGTCTTCAGCTATCAATTTCATTCTAGTTGCTTTGATGAGGAGTCTTCTTCAACACAACTTGAATCATAAGTTCGAATGACAGCGGCATCCTCAATCCCCGATTCCCCCCGTTTTGCTTTCCCTCCCTCTAGTGATAAGGCCCCAGTTACAATGTGGGGGGAGGGCGGTTTATGTCCAAGTACTCTGTATTCATCAAAGACAATAAGGTGATGGATGAATACCACTAAAGTGCCGAGCACTCACTCTGAACACGACACGCAACCTGTACCCAGTAAGTTAATAGAATCGATGGAAGGATTTGAATTTGATTCGATGACAGATGCACAGGTAGAAACCGCTTTTGAATACCTCATGGAGCAAGTGTCGTAGAGTATATCTCCGGCATTTACCTGATTCTTGCGAAAAGCCCCTCCCTAGAATTATCTAAAGCACCTAGAGAGGAACCAACAACGTGAAAGCACTAGTTAATTGCGCCAAATGAAACGAGCATTCAAATACAGATTCTATCCTACTCAGCAGCAAGCCGAACTACTAGCAAAGTCGTTTGGCTGTTGTCGTTTTGTTTGGAATAACTCTCTTAAGCACCGTACAGATGCGTACTACGAGAGAAGTGAGTCTATTGCTCATTCAGCACTAGAGAAGCGATTAGTGCCTCTGAAAGTAGAGTTTGAGTGGCTTAAAGAGGTATCGAGCGTCATCTTTCAGCAAGCATTGCGCGATCAGCAAGAAGCATTCAAAAACTTTTGGGATAAACGAGCCAAGTACCCAAAGTTCAAATCCAAACACGACAAGCAATCAATCAGACTGACCAAAGTCGCCTTTAAATATCGTGACGGTCAATTGTTCATTGCCAAGTCAAAGCAACCTTTAGATGTTCGTTGGTCGCGTGAGCTACCAAGCGAACCTAGCTCTATCACTATTTCAAAAGACAAAGCTGGTCGATACTTCGTGTCGATGCTTTGCGAGTTTGAATCTAAACCAATGCCTGTAACAGCTAAGACGGTAGGTATTGATTTGGGTTTAAATAACCTGTTCATCACAGATAGCGGTGAGAAAGTCGATAATCCTCGCCACACTAAACGCTACGAAAAGAAACTGGCATACCTACAGCGTAAACTAGCCAAGAAACAAAAAGGCAGTAAGAACCGCAACAAGGCACGCCAGAAAGTAGCACGCCTACATGCAAAAATTGCTGATAGTCGACTAGATAACCTCCACAAGTTGTCTCGCAAACTCATTAACGATAACCAAGTCGTTTGTGTCGAATCTCTAGCTGTGAAGAATATGATCCGCAATCCAAAACTGGCAAAGCATATCGCTGATGCTTCGTGGGGCGAGTTCGTCCGTCAATTGAAGTACAAAGCGGAATGGGCGGGACGCACTATCGCAGAGATAGACCGTTTCTTCCCTAGCTCAAAGCGTTGTAATGGTTGCGGGTTTGTACACGAATCAATGCCGCTTGATATCCGTGAGTGGGACTGTCCTGATTGTGGACGCACCAATGACCGCGATATTAACGCAGCTATGAATATAAAAACCGTCGGGCTGGCGGTGTTAGCTTAGGGAGCGACTGGATCGGGGATTGGAGCAATCCAGTCTAGTGAAAGCGTGTCGAACTAAGAATTCCCTCCGTTTACGGATGGAAGAAGTCAACCGTGTTCTAATCTGTCATCATGACAGAATAGTAAGAGATTTTGATTGTTTAGTGTGACTAGCTTCATTCTGGTTTGCTTTCATCTTGTTGGCATTTCCACATTCTCATCACACCTGTTTGGTCACTACTACAACAAAATTTCTTTCTCATACATTGAAGCCTAACATTCAGTCAGTTCCCGCGTTTATGTATCGCAGAGCTGACTTTTCGTATGTTAGTGGTGGCTTCAAACCCATTACTCCTTACTCACGTCCGTTTATGAATTGCACAACATGGCCGATAAGTACAATAGTAGGACGCGTCCTACTATTTTAAGTTGTTGTTTTTGTTGTGTTTTGTTTTTCCTCTATCGTTCCCCTATCTTTTGCAGAAAAGTACATCATTAGTTTAAAACTTTATCGTAAGTCGAATTTCAATGAATTTATCCAAAGTTGACTTATTATATCTTTTCTTACCTTTAATATTGGTTCATACTAGCTTTCAAACAGGCCACTGGTGGATATTGCTATGGGAACAATGACAGAGAAACAGCTCAAGACGCTTGAATTAGTTGACGAACTTGGGGACGGAGGTGCTAAATTCTTGGAATTGCGCCGCGAAACAAATGAAAAGCAACCTCGTTCTTTCACACAAGCTGAGGCATTGAAGTACCTCGAATGTTCTCAAAAGGTATTGACCGATTTAACGAAAGCGTTAGGTATCGATCCTAAACGCTATGCTGAGGTTGGTATTCAGTACTACCTGACTCTTGAAGAGCTGTACTTGATCCGCGATAACATGCCGAATACCACCGTTCTTAAGAAAAGACACAAACCATTCCAAAGAACAGCGAAACAAAAGACGCAGATTATTGCCGTTCAAAACCAAAAGGGCGGGGTATCTAAAACGTCACTGTCCAATACAATAGCAACAGGTTTGGCGATTAACTATCATGTTGGTTACAAGATCTGTCTTATTGACATGGATGGCCAGTCAACTCTGACAAGTTTCTACCCTCCAGTGCATAAACACGAAACCAAACACATTGAGCGAAATGGAGCTAAGTATATTTCTGACGCTCGCACCAGCATTGGCGACTTGATGACTATTGATCCTAATACAGAGACGTTTCAAGACGATGTGCGCAACGCCGTTTCAGATACGCTCATCCCCAATCTGAAAATTATCCCTGCGTCCCAGTCTGATAGAGACACGGAATCTTTGAGTACCAGCGACGATTTGAAGAAGCAGAATGTTGACCCTACAACGCGTTTGAAAAATATCTTAGATGCACTCGATGGTGAGTTTGACATCATATTGATTGATACTCCGCCTTCATTGGGTTTTGCAACGTTGAACAGTTACTTCGCTGCGACTAGCGTGCTGATTCCGTGTAAGGCGGAACATAATGATACCGATGCGACCTGCGCCTACTTTCAATATCTGGATAGCATCATTGGTAACTTCATTGCTAAAGGTCATCAAGGCTACGACTTTGCGAAGATTGTCATTTCCAATTGGAAGGGCAGTGACTCGGAACTGGACATTTTCAATGCTCTAGTCAGTCAGTTTGGTGATGCAGTGTTGTCGACCAAAATGAAACACAGTGAAGCTGTAAAACGTTGTGCGTCTGAGCATAGCAGTGTTTTCGAATTCTCTAGGTCAATGGACAGTAAGAAAGGCAAAGCGTTAGAAGCGGCACAGGCGAACTGTAAAGAAGTCGTGGCCGACATTCATAAGCTGATAACGGACGTTTGGAAACAACAGGACAAAGGTGAGGAGCAATAATCATGGCCAATAACCGTCTAAAGAAAATCGCTGCTGCTAACGCTGCTAAGGCCGCACAAGAATCACCTTCAATCACTGAACCTGAAGTGGAGAGTGTGTCGAGCTCACAACGCAAGCCCCAAGCCTTCATGGGTGGTAATGAGCGCGAAACCACTATGACCTTAGCACAGGGGAAGTTGGCTTCCATTGAAGCTTCACTAAAGGAGGGCGGCATTAGTCTCCAAGAGTTTTTAACTGAGACTAAGAAGCTGGACTTTGCGCAAACAGGTCGTGAGATTAAGTCCATTGATGGTACAAGCTACCGTGCTATCCAACGTACCTTGTCATACGATGAGATTATGACTTTGGTTAGGATTGACGTGGACAACGTTCGTGAACAGTCGAGCCGCAATACGATTCAACTCAACAAGATGAGTGATGAAATCGAGTTCGGTATGCAAATTTCACCTGTACTTGCTTACCAAGGTGAAGATGGCCTGATCTATGTCGTGGATGGCTCATGTCGTACTGATATTGCCATGGATAAAAAAGTGGGGCTGGACTTTGAAATATTAGATCAAATCCCAACACCTGAAACCATTACCTGGCTGGTGGCGTCGTCTGACATCAAAACGTCTTTCAATTACTACGAAAAGGGCAAGCTCTATTCTCGTTTGATGGAAGTGAATGATTGGTCGGCGTACAAATTAGAGAAAGAACGTCTATACGAAAAATCAGACATCTCACTCTCCCTCGCTATCTACTCGATGCCTGACAGTCTGAAGAGCCTGTTTTCAAACTATGCCTTTAGTAGCCGAGATGCCAAGTTCCTTCGTAAATTGATCGGCACGGTTTCAGAGAGTGAAGATAAGCAAAGTGCCTTCACGAAATGGATTGACGAAAACCGCTCAGAATTCGAAGCCATGAATGCAGAGGAAGTGAACAAAGAGCTTATTGCACGGTTGAAAGATTGGAGTCCTGTTTCTCCTAAATTGGGGGGCATTAATAAGGAACCTCTATCGTGGGCAAAGAATGGGAAGGTATCGGTATCATTCCAAGTCGTGAGTAAAACAAAGTCGAAAATTGAACTGAACAATGCAACGCCTGAGCAGATTGCTCAATTGGAAGAGTTCAGCAAAACTTTGTTTGGTTAGGGCGGTTTTTGGGTAGTAGGACGCGTCCTACTATAAACTCAGTGGCATAATTACCTCTTGATGCTGGTGGTCAAGCTGCCATGTAATGAAAGGGCTGTGCCATAACACGATACGAACTCGACTCTGCGGTCTATTGTGGATTCAAAAAAAAAGCTCCCATGTGATGGGAGCTTCCGATAACGATAAGTTATTGATTAAGAGCGTCTTGTAACTGCCCTAATACAAATGCCTTATCTTCTTCACTCTTTAAGTCTAGGGCTTCAATAAACCCTACACTGTTAATGAGTTCCTGCAATTTAACTTTATCCAAAGTTGGGCCAATTAACTCAAGGATATTGTGTAACATATCGACTTGAGCGTAAGGACCATATCCCCGACCCAATTCATGAGAATGGTCGATGAGGGAGTCAGTAAATGAGTTCATAGTAACTCCATACTTGGTGTTCTACCATACAAAGACAGGTAGGTTGGCGGGTTAGTGTGGTTACTTAGTTTCGGTAACTACAATGTCAGTTCCTGAAAACGAAATACTAAATTTCAGGTTATTGAGTGTGTTTTTCAATCCAGATCCCATGAACGCATCATCGAGAACTCTTTGGATCAGAACTTCAGGACTTTCCGCCCTTAATTTCATATACAATTTCTCAAGCAGATAAATGTCGCGGTCCATATCGCTTTCACAATAGCAATTCCACTCATCTTCGTAACTTCCATAAATACGCAAAGCCATTGACAGATCTTCTTTGGCGGGTATCACCAATGTTTGATCTGAGGCTACAGCTGCATCATCATTAATGATGACATCACCGTATTCGCCGGACAGCGTGTATTCATCACATAGAACGATAGAGATGGAGTAAAACCCATTTAGTATCTCTGTTGGGCTAGGGTTAGACAATTGGATATCGACCTTCAAATCTTCAACGTAACGGATAGTACAGTTGTGGATCCAATGGTCTTTATGCAATTTCTGAGTATCAACAAATACCACGTTGTCCAAACCCATTAGGTAGTTGATGTTGATGGTTTCATATTCTTCTTCACGTTCTGGAAATGCAAAGAGTAATGATGATTCCACATCAGTGCGAGAAATCGGCTGTTCAAGTTGGCTATGTGTTACGGCATCATGTCCAGCGAGTGCGAGCTCGTAAGTTGTGCTTTCTTCGATCTCAGACTCAGTTAAAAAATCAATATCGTTAAGAAGCTCAGGCGCATAATTTATCGCGCATTTCCAGAGTGTGGAATTTGCCGCGAATGCTTCAGAACCTAGCTCATTAAGCTTTTGTTGAAGTGAATTTTGCATTAGCTTTTTCATTTCAACGTGAATCGACTTTTTAATTTCTTCGGAGTCCAATAACTCAGCACGATCCGGCATTCTTGCCCTAACGCTATCATCCAAATGAACGATGTGATCTGGTTGTAAGGTGCGTGATTGCACAGAGTTATAGTTATTCGCTATAAAAGCACCTTGCAGATAAGCGATCCAACTCAGTTTGTCGATTTCGGGATTAAAATAAATAGTGCCGAAGCTGAACTTCGATTTAACTAAGTTACCTATGTCATCCAGAACGACTCTTGAGTGTGTTTTAGCGAGTATTTTCCCGTTGAGTACCACATCTATGTCATAACCTGCACCAACTTGGTCGATTTCTCGGTTATAAGCAGTCGATGTGAGATAGTTAAACAAAGCGTCAGTAACGCCTTCCATTTCAATTAATGTACCGTTACCGTGCAGGCTGTCTTCTATCTCGATAGATTCACCTGAAACGATGTCTTCAGTACTTGCTGAGAGCCTTTGATGCTGACTTTGAATTGTGATGTGTTCGCACGCAAACAAAGTGCTTAAAAAGCCCATACCATATGGGTTGCATTTAGCCACATCGCTTGACCAACCTGATTCTGCAACCGACAGAAGCTTTTGCATGTCAGTGATACCTGAACCATCGTCCAGTACGATTAAGTTCGCACGGCCATTTTCTACTGAAGTCGTGAAGTAAATGGTTGTGGCGTTAGCGCGAGAGGCGTTCTGAATCAATTCATTGATCACTTTTCCGGTGTTGGAAAAAATGGCACCAAGGTTCGCGAGAAAATTGGATTCGTTAATTTTGATTTGAACTGATTTGTTTGAGTTAGTCATAGTCTTATCCTCGATATAGGGTAGGTAATGAATCTGCGAAGTACTGGGTGAGCACAACACAAGGGGTTACAAGCCGGTTAAAAGTGCGTTCAACGAGACATCAATGTCTGAAGGAGCATTTGACCGGGAAGGTTCATCCGGTGGGATGAGGTTCGTTGTCATTGTTGGACAATGAGGTTGGTTAGTTGCTGGTGGAAGTACCAGGTGCTAACAGGGGGTTAGACTCTGTGTTTGTGAATAGTAAACGTTAGCCAAAGGGTAATGCCTGCTGAAGCCCAAGAGAGTAGGGTGATCAACAAAACATGACGCCATGTTTTACAGAATTCGACCACATCATGGAATGCAGAAGGGAATTCTGTGCCACGAACAACAAGAACAGGGTGAATACAGAAATAAACCGTCGCTAAACCAAATAATATGGTGAACAAAGTGCTTAATTTCATGGATAGTTCCTCACGGGTAGGTGATATCGCAGGTACACAAAAAACACCCAAGGGTGTGTGTGTTGAACCGTTGATTGGGGTTAATTACGGGTAGTAATGCGAGTGGGTAACTCTTGTTGGTGTCAAAGTGCATTGACAGTAAGGGACATGCATAGCATGGGAGAATTGGAAGCTCTCCAGCTTGGAGAAAACGATCACTAATACTAGTGATGATGTTTTCGGGTTGAACCGTATCAATCTAGCGTATGGGGCTGAAATAAATGGCAATTAACGAATCCAAAATACATGTTTCGAGCACTCGTTCAGTGGGTTACGTACTAAGTGGGGGGAGATTGCTAGGCCAGGTATGGGAAACGTCGTATATTGAATTCAACGAATAGCCGGGGAGCAACAATGGAGAAGGAAGTAAAGCGGGTAAAGTGGCATAGCCATGGATGTCGTGAGCTGATTGATGTGATGCGTTCATTGTCTCTCAGTGACATCCAATATCTGTGTGAGCAGCCAAGCCCAGTCACCACTGAATTTATTGACGAGTTCGCTCATTCAAAATGTTATGTCTTGTGCGAGGGTTTGATTGTGGCTGGAGAACGTAGCCGGTTCCCGATTCGGGGTGTGATTCTGTCTGAGTATGGCGTTGACCTTCATTACCTCAATGCTTTCGATATTGAAGGGCAAACGATATATATCGATGCCTATGGCCTATTTACACGTATTGAAGATATCTCAAGGCGCTATCAGATCGACGAAGCAAACATGACGGTTTTTGAGTTCGACTTTTATGGACTACAGTGCCGAAACCCTGACATGCCAGTCGTCGTCCTTCGGGAAACATTAGATGCGCTTAGACATGGTATTTGGTTCTCCCGTGGACTACGTTCGCTTTAGAGACAATGCTTGTCGTCACTTGCTATTGAATATTCAAAATGAAATTAACTAGGAGGGAAGTATGTTAGCTCAGTATTTTGATCGTATAGATGAAAGCATCGACGCGTTGCTGGCCACCGACTTAACAGAGACTCAGAAAAAAGCGATCTTGGCGTTGGTGAAAGACTCTAGCGAAGAGGTGTTGGCCTCATACAACAGAGCGGTTCGAGCAGAAACCAAAGTCAATGTGATGAAGACGAAGTATGACACGATCTGTTTGAGTGCGATGGATGCCGCGAGTGGAGTGCATTAAAAAAGGCCACTGTGAAAGTGGCCAAGCTGTGTTGTTTGCTAGTTTTATTGGTTTTGTTACTCCGATTGTTGCGAAGCCAGCCTGTTCATTTCATCGACGGACATTAGCTTAACAACAAGAGAATCTGGTAACTGACCATGCACACTAGCTGCAGGTAGCACCACTTTCCCTTCAGAGTTCAATATCTGGATCATGTTGTTGTTATATTTTTCTATAGCAGCAAAATCATAACCCTGAGATTTAAGAGCCGAAAACGCTTTACCAAACGGGTAAAACACAATGGGGTGTTGGCTCAATGACGTTTCACTTTGTTTGTCGATCACCATCATGGCATAAGCCATTACCCCTGATAGGACCATTAACCACACTACGATGATCTTCGGAAATAGATTTGACGTCTTACTTTCCGTTTGCGTTTGCGTTTGCGTTGGCGTTGCTTCAATCACGGTCGGTTCTTCGTCGCCTTTAGGTTCGTCGGGCATTGTTGGTTTTGATGCCTTCTCAATGAGTTGTTCAAGCTCCTGACTGGAATTCGACGCCTCAGTTGGTTGGTCATTTTTCTTTTCATTATCACCAGTGGCCATATTAGATCTCCTTAAACGTCAGTTTTAAAGGGGCTTGAAGTAGGAAGGTCACTTCTTGCATTGCTGGTACGTCAACGGTTGGCCAGATTTCTTCCAACATTTTCACGTAGTATTCCGAAATGCGGTCCAAAGATGAGGCGCCACCTTGGAGTACTGCCGAGGTGCCTAGTGTCCCTAGATCGGGTGTTTGAAAGCCTGTTCCGTCAGAGTTGATGTCGACACCCGGCACCCTTGATGGGGCGATACCTTGTGCCAGTCCTGAAAAGAAACCCGCCCACATGGAGCCTTTCAATACTTCGCCGTTTCGAGCAACTAACGTGCCTGGAATCCCGGCCTGACCGTCAGAGCCAGTAGCAAAGCCTTGCGCCGCTGCTTCTGCCGTGAGTCCGTCCTCATCGATGCAGACCACTTTTTCTAGTCTCATGTAGGCTCTGCGATCTGACAATTGACCAATGCCGGATAATAGTGCCTGACAGTCTCTTAGGTCAGCACGATAACCATTTGGCAATAGTGCATCTGTCTTGATTCGCATGACCGCCGGAAGGGGCTCTCTCGCTGAACCAATACTGGTTGGAGCTTGCATGCCTGATAGCAAAGTGCCGGTTACAAGGCTGGTGGTTGGCAATGAAATTGAATACCCTTTTTGCTCAGGTTTTTGCTGATAGTTCTTCAAGGCAGCAGCCAACTCCATTTCTTTCTGATTCAATGCCTCACGTTTTTGCGCCTCTGACATTTCATCTTCATCGACCAGTTGGTTTGCTTCTACTAAGGTTTTTACACGCCCGTCTTGCAACAAAATCGCATCATTCCCTTCATCGACACTTCGAATGCCTGCAAGAGCTGGGGGAGGGGAGCTGCGCAACTGGCTCACTTGTTGGTTCGGCACGCCATTAGCGTCGACAGTGATTTCCGTTGCGTTCCCGTGTCGATCTACAACGACTTGGCGGCCTTGTCGAATTTGGTTCGGATCATAGTTGGTTCTTTCCAATTGGCGTTTGCCTGACTTCCATTCGGCAATCTCAGCATCTTGATCGGCCATTTTTTGACGAAGACCATCGACCTCTTGTTTTAACTGGTCGTACTGGTAATTGTCATTGCGTGCCGACGACTTTTTATCGATGGCCGAAATTTCAACTAAGGCGTCACGAACGCCGTCAACGTCTTCCCTCTCTAGTTGGGTACGTGTGCTCGAAGGCATGAACACTTTTTCGATTTTATTCGCGTCTGCGTTCGGTCGTTGAATTTTGCCCGGATGAATAAATTGCATCGCTACATAGGCGGCAGGAACAATACAGACGCCAATCACCCCATATCGGAAATTTTTGTTGGTTTCCCAAAGTTCTTTAAAGTTAATCTTCATGGTTCACCTCGATTAATCCAGAAGTGATGGACGTTCATTGCGAGAATGCATACGTTGGTAGTACAGTCGGTCGCGCAATACGTATACTTCGGTTTTTTCTGATGGCTTTAAGGTCGCTTTGTTTAAGATACCCGTTGCGATCACGTCATCATCTACCCAGCAATCCTGCTCTCGCAAAACCACATTTCGATTCGTAACGTTTTTAACCAATACAATGTCCACGATTCGTCGAGACGATATTAAACGTTGTTTCGTCTCTGCATATGTTCCAAATCGACAAGGACGTAACGCGTCTCGCGGAATGTTGGTCTGCAAGTCAAAACCGGTAGGTGTTGCTTTTCCTGCCGTTTGCGCAAACAGTTTGTTGATACCCTCGACGTATGGAGATGACTTAACTTGAGGATCACTGGCAATGGCCAATTCAGATTCCATATCTTGAATGCGCTTTTCTTGCTCAATTTTATCCTGTTTTTTTGACGCCAATACGCGGTTCACTTTTGCTTGTAATGCTTTGTTGTATCGGACATCGACTTGTACCATTGCAGGCATGACATCAAGTGGCCAAATCGTTAAGTTGACTTGGGTTTCAGGCACCCCTTTTTCGAACATAATGATATTAAAAGGGGCATCGTTGTTAGACGTGAAATAGATAAAGCTACCATCCACTTTCATGACGACATTGGGATCTGAACTGCGAATGTTAATTTCTTTGAAAGAGGTGCGAATACTGTTGAGTATGTACTTTGCTGCAGGCAACGTAATATTGTCTGAAGGGCGTAGTTTGTACTTCTGAACTGGCTTAAATTTCTTCGCCATTTGGCGCTGCATACGTTCGAATGCAGTCAGAGAAGGTTTTGGTGGTTGGGCCGTTGGTGGTGTTGCGACAATCACGTTCTTGTCTGATTGGGTGACTCTTCCAAATTCATCGACGGATTTTGTGCTGACAATAGGTTGCTTCGCAGCTGGGTCATTGACTGGAGTGAATTGACTTAATGACTCTTGCTTATCGGTCGGTAAAGATTTGACTACTTGGTCAACCATTGCAGCAACAGTCGCTTTATTTTCTGGTTGCGTTGTTTGTCGCTCCACTTTCGAGCCAACAGGTTCAATAGGGATGACGTTTTGGTTTGCCATTGCACCGAATGATAATGTGGCACAAAGCAAGGTCGTATATCTAGCGAGTTGATGTGAATTTTTCATAACGGGACCTACTTGTCTTGCTTGCGTTCGATACGATTGCGTTCTATCTGCGGAGCGCCTTCGTATTGGTCAATGGACTGCATCTTTGGACTACCATGTGCATTGGCAATCTTGAGTTCGTATGTCCAGCGTACTGCACGGCGTTCATCGCTTTTATTGCCGCGTTTCTTTCGCTCGGTAAGCTTACGCTCGCCGTAAACAATCACTTTGTCGTATTTGTTGTCGTAGAACACATCTAATACGTTGAACTCTTGCACTTGGTCCCTGATGTCTAAAGCTTTCACATGACTGATCACTTGCTCATTCAATGCTTCGTAATCTCGAATGGAGAGCATTGGTTTTAGCGTATCTAAGACAATATCCACATTACGGACATTCACGTTACCAAGCATGCTGGCAATGAATATGCCCCATTGCTTCTTGTAACCTGAGTTGGCTTTGTTGCCTATCATGACAATTTCTTCAGAGAAATTAGGCGGGGTAACAACGGTGACGGGTTTCGCTGTCATTACCTTAAACGCTAGAAACGCGCAGATAATGATGGACAGCCCCATCATCTTTGTCATTTTGTTACTGTGGTCGATGGCTGCTTGCCAAGAACGTTGGACATTCGAATCTGAATCATGCTCCAGTTCAGACTCATCCTGCCCCTTTTTTTTGCGGTTAAATATATTCATAGCAAACCTCAAACTTTTGCTAAAACAACACATAGAATTTAAAAACGGATCGCTACAAAGAGTTAGCGAAAATAAGTACGGTTAAATGCTTCTGGAAACGATTTACGGGATTTAAAGTTAATGATTCCAGCCCACCACAACATGTGTTTGAGCCGACCTTTGGGATAGTTATCTTTGACCCATGAATAGGCGAGAGCGAGAAGAATGGCGATTCCACCGATAAGTAACAGGTTCTTGCTGATGTGTCCGATAGCGATACCGACAAGCAAAATCCCCGCTGTATCCGACTCCATTCCGATCACCGATTGTTTGTCGTTTACTCGAAGTGGCACATAGGTTTGATTGTTCGGTAGTTGAGGACGAGCATCATTATTGATGTCTAACTTACTCATATGACCCCCTTATGTACTTCTGGGCCTCTTCTATAAGGCCCAGAGACATCTGTTGCTTTATACCGGAAGACCGGCAGTTAGCATGGTAGTGATAATGGTTTGAAGTTGCGCCAGCACCAGCATGATGATGACAGAAACACCAAGACCGATAAGGTTTGGTCGAACCATTGAGAAGATGATGATCCCTGCGAAAGAACAGAACGCGATAATTTGTCCAGGAACACCTTCAGCAAAGCTCACTAGTTCATCAAATAAGCCTTGGAACGCATCACCACCTGAACCGGCAATGGCCGAGACGGTAAAAAACATAAGCGCGAATGTAATTAAGCCGAGGTATGTCGTCTTTGAATCTACTTTTTGTACATCATTGACGTTGATTGTGTTTTGCATAGAAATATCTCCAATAATTCCGGTAAATACCTTTTAAGTAGGCCCTTGAATCATTGCAGGTAACCTAATTTTGAATTCCAAATAGTGAGCCGTTTTTTTAGGTTTATTTGTTTTTTTACATAAGCACCTGTTATTTATGCTTATTTTTATGTGGCAAAATCTTGATTTATCCAAAATTTCATTGTTGACAATCAATATGCTTTATTGAGTTCCATGCATCGACCAACTGTGACTTTCATATTTCAGGCGGATGACGGGTTCTGAGTACAGAGCTGCAGCCAGAATAGAAAGGGCTTCGATGGCGATGATTTCAACCACCAGCGATACCAAACGGGGGGAGGTTTCTAGGTACTCTGACGAGGGGACGTTACTATCAATAGACAGCGTTTCTGCCGAGGAGAAGAATCATGAATGAACGATATTTGGCTTTCAAACAATGGTGTCCAACTGGCACCAATTGGGAGTTCATGGCTTTTATTGCTAAACGAAAAGCGGAGTTTACGGGTCAACCGGCTTGCTCGGGGCATATCTCTGACCAGAGTGCATTTTCGGCGTATATCAAAGATTGGGTATCCGCTAATACCACCAGCAGCGCCCATTCTTAGATTCCATTATCTAATGGGTTTCTTCATGTGTATGCGGTTTGTAGATTTCCGCTAATGATTTGGGACCTTTCTTTTTGGTCTTTTTGGTGGTGGCAGGGGAGTGGCTGTCGGTTTGTTGGATGGCTTTTTCGTGTTCTTTGGCAGCATCCGAGAACGCATTGCTTTTCATTGCGTTTTTTCGAAGTTTATTCAAGCGGTCGAGTTTTGCTTCAAATTCAGGCGTCATACTATATCTCGCTAGTTATGCACTAACTTTGTTATACGACGAAAACCATGACAGTTTAGCAATTTACCAGTCCATTTTGTTGAGTTGGGTAATTTCGTCTTTTGCTCTCGCTATTTGTCAATCTGTAAACTCAGTTAGATACAATGATGAGGGTATGGAACAACCGAAGAGGGTAAACATGGATCGTGTTATTCAAGAGCAAATCCAACAATATGCATTCAAACGCTTTCCCATTTTGTCAGGAAAGCCTCTCAAACCTCTTGCCATCGGAGCTGGTGCCGCTTTGCAAGAAACGTTGTGTCAATCGTTCAGTCAGGCAGACGTTTCTTTTTTTCTGGACCGTTTTTTCACCAGCAGAGAGTACAAGCTGGCGCTGATTAATTGCCATCAAGCTTGCTATACCCGGTATAACCTTGATGGTTCGCCCTCATCAACGACAGTGAATGAACATGAGTTATTGGGACTCGCAAGGCATGGTATTTTCAAAAACAAAAAGGGACTCACGGATAAGGCCGCTCAATTGGTCAATGAACAAAAGCGCTACGTCTTTGATCGAAGGAAACAACTGAAGGACAAGGTTCTCAGATTGAAGCAGTCGGGTTTTAGTGACCAATTCTTGTTAGACCGATTGGGTAAGCGCATTCAACCATACCTGAAGGTCAACTCCAAGGCTGGGCAGTTTTATTCGGATAGCATGGTCAGCGAAGCGCGAATGATGAGGGAACGCACAGCTTCAATGACAGTGAAAGAAGTCAAAGTGTTTCAAAAATCACTGTATGACCAAGGTGTTCCCGTCTATTTAATACTGATGGCCACAAACCATTATGAACCAATGCTTTATGAGTTGGTGAGAGATGGCGAACCGGAAAGGAAGTTCCCACAAGTCGCCTAACTGAAAAAGAGCACACAATGGTGCTCTTTTTTACATGGGAACAACCAAACTAATGCATGGTGGGCGTTGCTTCTGCACGCATGTTCAGTAATCGGATAACCAATTTGTCGACCGCTCTTTTTTTCGTAAAACTGAGTTTTTCATACGGTTCAGTGTCAAACAAATCGCACATTAAACCGGATTGTCCGTTTTGGTTTACATCGTGTGTTTCGGTGACAAAACCAGAACCATCTTCATTGCGTTGAATTGGCCAGAAGGTGCATGTTTCGTCTACACGGTTATTGATCAAAAACACCATATATTCTTGACGTGCAGGCGACATCGAAGGTCGGATGTCGGGGTTGGTACTCATCCAAGCTTCTAGAACGAACGTGTATTTGAGCACGTTGAGTTTGCCCATCAGTACGCGCAGCGCCATGGTCATCTTTTCTTTGCTGTCTTGGTCTGAGATTGGAAACGAATAAATGCGAACTTTGCCATCAGCACATTCCAATACGATTGATGGATCAGCAGTACTTCTTGCCTTGAGTAGATCGTTAGCGACGATTTTTTGATTATTAATGTCCATATTTGCCTCTCTTTGCCTCTTCAGGAGTCCGTCTGATTTGTATCAGTCGTAAGTAATTTCGTAGTCAATGCCGTCTTGCCATGGCGTTTCAGTAATGATGTAACCGACTCGGTTAACCCAATGGCAACCATTCACAATTACCCACTTACTGTCGACAGGCTCACCCAGCTCATCTTCTTCTTCGTCGATATCAATCTCGATGATCGTCCAGACTCGACTGGCGTCGGTTGTTTTGATGGTTTCTAGGTCGTTGCCATAGGTTTCGAATGAGATGCATTTGTCATCAAGGAAGATGGCGCTACCCCCATTCTCGTTGATGATTGGTTTAAAGGATTCCACCCATTGTTCAAAAGTAAGGTTGTTCATGCTGCATCTCCTTGATTGGCGTTAGGGATACTTTATTCGATGAATGGAAGGGCTCCCCCCATATTGGAGTACAGAGTCGATATCGTTTGACTTGCCAGAGTGAGTGGGGGGAAGAGAGAGAGGTTGAACCTATGCTTTGGTTGTCATTACACACAAACGAATGGAGAAATCACATGGCAATGTTTTGGGGCAACGTCTGGTATCAAGTCATTCATGATGAGCTCGCATATTGCGGCATTCTAATGCTATCGAAGTACCCAAGTGCTCATGGAGGCTACGACAGTCAAGGCAACGAGATTGTAGAAGTGATCATGCCTTCGTTACCTGAAAATTCAGGCTTTTCCTTCATTGAGCATAAAGACCAACGATCAGCGATGCTGGCCTGCAAAAGTCATATCCTAGATAAATCCAGATCGGATCTGCTTGCTCACCTATGGGTGGTCAATGACACGCAATGTGATCTTGATGAGTTTAAGGTTCAGCTGAAATCTGACCCTGACCATGTTCAGTATTGGAAATCGAAAATTGCCACCAGCAAGGAAACCATTGAAGACTTTCAACTTAAAGCCAAGAACTTGAAGCAAATTCGTAAAAGTAAAATAAAGGAATTCCTCGAAAGCGAAATTGTGGACATCGCGACAAAGCATGCTCACGAGCTGGCATAACCTAACTTGATGTATGGAATCCACTCCCTCTCTGCCAGTCTACACTTAGCAGAGTGCCATTA
>NZ_JBFSTC010000087.1:0-24788 GCF_041466605.1 Vibrio sp. 10N.247.310.17
TTAGTAAGACTCGCTACACTGTGCGATCTAAACACCTTAAATGATAGGTGTTGACTCTTTGTAGTGGGTTTTTTTGTGCCTAAATTCCGGCGTCTATACTTAATCGAACGTAATATCCTTAGTGTACGTAAGTAACTAGGTGAACGTTAATAACTAGGCGAACCTAAGCGATGGAGAGACTTTATGTACGGAAGTATTCTGATTACCTTGGCACTATCAACAACGCAACCTTACCCTGAAAAATTTGAGAAACTTTATACCGAAGAAACCGAAATCACTTATGACGACCTCGTGGTCGATGTTCATGGCTACAAAGTTCCCACGAGATCAGCATTTCGAGGTTGGATGCTCCTTAACCACGCCCAAGATCAAGTCAAGGCGATCGGACAGCAACTCAAAGATAACGGCATCACCCAAAGCATGCCTCTGCACTTAGTCTTGTTGCAAGGCACCGACTGGGCAATGAGCAACACCACTCTGTTTACCCTACCCAATAAAAAGCATGTACCAAAAATGATTAATACCCTTAAGTACATTCAACAATATATTGAGCCTGAGATTGGCGTTGTTATTCCTGTGTCTGGAGAAAGAACCGATATCTACAATAAGCAAGCGGGTGGCGCACTGCGAAGTAAACACTTAGAGTTCTGCGCTTTAGACTTAGTGCCTGCTAATGATATTACTCGCGAAAATCTACACGTGAAGCTTAAAAAGATTCATGCGGAATTTGGGCAAAAGAATAACGTTGGACTGGGTTTGTATTCTGGTGTTCGATTCCACATCGATACTTGTGGATTCAGACAGTGGTAAGAACATAGATAGGTCATAAAGACACACAAAGAAACAGAGTCATTACGACTCAAAAATAGAAGCAATAAAATTAAACCATTGATTTGATGATAAAAACATAACTGGAACGCTAATTGCTATTGATAACAAGTATCATAATTATTAATAGCAATTAGGAATTCAATATGAAGACGATGACTCAACGCTTTCAAACTCTACTTTCTGTTTCAAATTTCAGTTTAGCGATCACGGCCTTGCTAATGCTACTCAGTATTATTGTTGCTTATCCGATGGCCGATTACTTCTCACTACCCATTCAAATTTTCGCACACATCAGCACCATATTAGTGGCCGGGTTACTAAAAATCAGCTACGTAGGCCGCTGTGTTGCACAATACAGCCTTGGGCAAGAAGTACGCTAAATCACACAGCGCTAGCCTTGATACTGGGACCATTAGACAATATCAAGGCTACTGAAAAGATCATACAGTTGGTGGGATTTATAAGGTTTCGGCAAGTAGGCGTTCATGCCTGCTTCAAAGCAATTTTTGATGTCCTCTTCTAAGACACTAGCGGTTAAAGCAATAATGGGTAGTGTTGGGGTTTGTTGATCTGTCTCCCACTCTCGAATCACACGAGTCGCCGTTATACCATCCATAACGGGCATCATGCAGTCCATTAGAATGGCATCAAACTGAGCGCCCTGGGTGATGACATCGACCGCCTCTTGGCCATTGCTGGCAATCAAATATTCATAGCCCGCTTGCTCAAGGAAGAAGCTCGCTATCTTCTGATTCATCAGGTTGTCTTCAACAATCAGAATACGTCGATTCAGAGAACGAACTTCTTCATCTTTTACTTCCACCGTCGGTGATTGTACTTCACCGGCATCAAGCGATCGTAGGCTGTTTAAGAAGCGTCTACCCAAAAATGGTAATGTATGGGTCGAGTGAACCGTTTCTGTGATTAGATTGGTTTTAAATAGGTGATGCTGGCACACAATAACGCGAGTCAGCGGATACAACGCCTTTAACGCCTCAAGATCTTTCCTCATAGAGTGATGCAGCGTGTGACAATAAAGTACCAAGTCACTTTCTTTCAGGCTCTCACCAAGATCCGAAATGGATGACACAACATTAGGTCGAACATTTAAGCGCTCGCACTCTTTGACCAATTGATCGAGGTAATTGAAAGAATTAGAAATAATTGTCGCACGGCTTAGGTTATCGAACGTTTGAGCGTGAGCCTCGACCGTGTCTACGTACAAACAAAAGGTGAATGTAGAGCCTCCTCCTTTCACTGAGCGTGCGGTAATATAGCCGCCCATCAAGTCAACAAGCTGCCGACAAATCGCAAGCCCTAGCCCTGTACCGCCGAATTGGCGAGTAATACTGCCATCTTCTTGAGTGAAAGGTTCAAAAATGGACTCTAGCTTCTCTGGCTCAATCCCAATCCCGCTATCAGACACACTGCATTCAAGCTTACCTCGCCCCAAAGACATCGGTGTATAAGCAATATCCGTTGTAATCGTGCCTTTTGAGGTAAATTTAATAGCATTAGACAGCAAATTGGTTAGCACTTGTCGAACACGGTACTCATCGAAAAACAGCTGTGTTGGGGTTTGAGCATCAATGTTGATATCGAGTTCAATGTCTTTACTGATCGCTTTCGACAAAATTACGCTCACAGAGTCGTAAACCGCTTCTCGCAAATCGGCATTATGCGGCGACAACATTAAGTTACCCGACTCTATCTTAGAAAGATCGAGAATGTCATTGAGTAACACCAACAACGAATGTGAAGACGACTCGATATCCTCAAGTACCTCTTGTTGGTTAGCACTCAGTTGACTCTGAGATAAAATTTCCGCCATACCGATAATTCCATTAAGCGGCGTACGTATTTCATGGGACATGTTCGCTAAAAATGCACTCTTGGCCTTGTTAGCCGAAATTGCATCTTCTTTTGCTATTATCAGCTCTTTGTTGTGATGATAGTTACGTTCCATCACTCGATTGAGGGTTTCAGTAAACTCGGCAAGTTCATCGTTACCTTGAATATGAATCACCTTAGGCTTGCCGTAACTATCCGCGCATTCAGACACCCCTTTCAAGATAATCGATAGGTTTCTATTTAAGCGCAAAGATGTCGCGACACCAAGCCATAACAAAGCACCTGAAACAACAAGGATAAGTAATGTCATAACCGCCGTTTGCCTTTTCTGTAGCGCTATATTTTTTGTCAAATCAAACTTTAATTGATCGGTATAAGCACCAACCGCCTTTGAGATCGCCAGCTTCTTTCGCTCTAAACTTTCCACGTGTTCATATATTTCAGGTGTCGAGAAGTCACCTTTGAGAAGCCGCGCCGTAAAACGGTCTTGAAATTCATCTTGGGAGAACATGTTTAACAGTTTGCTAATTTCCAGCGAGTGGCTGTCTGATCGTAAAAACGTATCTAACAGCTGTTGTTGCCTTTCTAAAGCACCAACATAGCTCAATAAATATTGATCAATCAGCTCTGGAGAACGATACAAGCGGTAACTCAGCCACGCTTCTCGCTGAGTCCAGAACACGTAGTGAGTAAGGTTGATAAACATCGTATCTGTTTGGCTGATCTTTTCGTCCACTATATTGGCACGATATTCAGACAGCTCCATTAACACGCCTTTTAACAGGTCAAAGGCTCGTTCTGTTTGCTGTGCGTTACTGACAGTAATCTGTGATGCGTCGCTGTCAATATTAGTGGTTACCCGCGCGAGCTTCTTTAACACACTTTTTAACTCAATCAACTGCGGCTCGACAGTCCAACTGTTGTCGAACTGTTGAAGTTGTATTTCGTAATGAGCAAGCCTATCCACTTCCGCTTGCAGCTCTAAAAACAATGGACCTTTCTCTGGGGAGTCTTTAGACAGCACTAACCATTGATAGGCACCACTTGAAACAGCATTAAAAGATTGAAGTGCTTCCACCTTAATTCGCGTTGCTTCAAGGTGATTCATCTTCTTATCGTTCTTGAGCACTTCATTGACTGTAAACCCAAACATGATGAATACAGAAACTGTTGAAAGAAAAATAAGACGCCATCTAATTGACATATTTATCATTTTTATAACGACTCCTTTCCCGATAGTATTTTTACCTAGCTCAATATAAGAATAGGACATTAACAGGAGTTATTGATCAAATTGAATATGAACAAATGACATTATGAGCTAATCATAGGGAATTGGCGTCAGTCGTTATCCACATACAGGATTTAAAGAGGAAGGTCTATTTTAAACAAGTGAAAGGATAAGGTTATGCCTCTAGATGACCGCAAGTCACTGCTCTAGAAACCAATAAACACCAAAGTTAAGTCAAATTTGTGAGATCTAATCGTTTGCGTCACTAACTTTCTGTACTCAAACTCAGCTTATTCAAAAGTCGAACAAGAAAACTCGCTGAATACCTTATCTGTCGTTTACTTTTTAAGTGTAACTAGTGCTAATGATCACATCTTTAATGATCGCAATTCCCTTTATTACACATTATGTTTTGATCTGAGTATTTTTTGGCGAAAATTAAGTACTACAGACTGTTAAAGTCAATAGCCTTTCTTGACACTAAAATCTTGATTTATGACCAATTAAAAGCCAATTTTCAGACAATTAATCTGCATTTATTTTTCCTAGCAGAATAACTCGTCGTACCTTACAATCCTGCCACATAAAAATTACAAATTACACACAAGGCATATCAAGCAAATTTAAGTGGCGTTAAAGACCACCAAAGCTTAGATAGCTCAACTCCCCCATGCACTCATGGCTACCCTACATTCGCTATGATTGCAGACATTAACGTGAAAGGTCCCGAGTAAAGATGAGTCCCGAAAAGCACCTCCTAGACTGGCAAACTAGTCAAACTATTGCTGAATCAATCGCTCCTACTTTAGGTCAGTTGTATCGCCAAAAAGGCGTTGAAGTTATCCTCTTCGGTAAAACACTGGTTAACGCAACAACTATCGACATCATCAAAGCTCACCGCATCGCAAAACGTTACACAGGTTCTCCGCTTACCGCAGAACAGACTCAACCCATCATTCAACACCTTCTCTCTATGGACTTGTCTCCATGTCGTATCGATGTTGGTCGCCTTGCTCATACATTCTGGCAAGATCGCGAAGACACACACGGGTTGGATGATTTCCTACAAACTGCACTTTTAGAATCGCTTGAAGGCGAGGCGATGACAGAACCTCGCGATGTTGTCTTGTACGGTTTTGGTCGTATTGGCCGCTTGCTTACTCGTCTATTGATCGAGAAAAGTGGCCCAGGTTACCCACTGCGTTTACGTGCAATTGTTGTTCGTGGCGGCAAAGATGGTGACTTAGAAAAACGTGCAAGCTTGCTACGTCGTGACTCTGTTCATGGCCAATTCAACGGCAGCATTGTTGTAGACCAAGAACGTAAAGCGATCATCGTTAACGGTAACTTCATCCAAGTTATCTACGCAAACAAGCCAGCAGAAGTGGATTACACATCTTACGGTATCGAGAATGCACTTGTGGTTGATAACACAGGTGTGTGGCGTGACGCTGAAGGCCTAAGCCAACACGTTGCGTGTAATGGCGCAAAGAAGGTTCTACTGACTGCGCCAGGCAAAGGTGAAATCAAGAACGTTGTATTTGGTGTAAACCAAAATGACATTCAACCAGAAGACACAATCATCTCTGCTGCAAGCTGTACAACCAACGCGATTACGCCAGTATTAAAAGCGGTTCACGACAAGTTTGGTGTCCTATCAGGTCACATCGAAACGGTTCACTCATTTACCAATGACCAAAACCTAATCGATAACTTCCACTCAGGTGATCGTCGTGGTCGTGCTGCTTCATTGAATATGGTACTGACATCGACTGGTGCTGCTAAAGCGGTATCAAAAGCGATGCCAGAAATGGAAGGTAAGCTAACAGGTAATGCGATTCGCGTACCTACGCCAAACGTTTCAATGGCAGTAGCAAACCTAAACCTTGAGAAAGGCACAAACAAAGAAGAGTTGAACGAATACCTGCGTGAAATGGCGCTATCTTCAACTTTATCTGCACAGATTGATTACACCGACTCAACCGAGATTGTATCTACCGATTTGGTTGGTTCTCGCCACCCAGGTGTGGTTGACGGTGTTGCAACTATCGCGCAAGACAACCGCGCTGTTCTTTACATTTGGTACGACAACGAGTTTGGCTACAGCTGCCAAGTTGTTCACTGTATGGAACAGATGATGGGTGTTCGTTACAAGACATACCCTGAAGTTTAAACGACTTCGATCTTGTAACTAACTCAGCGCAAACGGCTCCACAACATAATAATTATATCAGCGAAGTCTATTATGGGCTTCGCAACCCTTCTTGTTTTACTCCCCCGTATAAACAGGAAGGTTGCCACTTAGATCTGCTCTCTCTATCTGATCTAAGTGGCCTTTTTACATCTGGTACTTTAATTTTGGTCTCTATTATGCCAACTTTGTTTTTACCGTTCTAACAAAGCTCGACTTCACATCTGCTACAGCTCAACCTCAACATCTGACTGAATCGTACTCGAACACGCAAGGACATAACCTTGCTCAATCTGTTCTGGCGTCAATGTTTCTTGGCTGCTTGATTCCACTGAACCTTTGGTTACTTTGCACTTGCAAGAACCACAAATCCCACTGCGACAAGCAATAATAATCGGAACTCCAGCTTTCTCTAATGAATCAGCCAGTGGTGTACCCGCTTCCGCTTCTACTTCTGCACCAAATGCAGGAACAAACACCTTAACGGCACCATTTGAATCTGCAGACGCTTCCGCTTGTGACTCTTCTGAAGCTGTATTGCTATTGGCTAGTGAATCCGTGTTTGGGTTCGCTGGCGTGAAACTTTCTTGATAGAAATTTTCCATGTTGAATTCTAGTTCTTTCAGGTAGCTTTCTATGTTTTGCATAAAGCCAACTGGGCCGCACAGATAAACAGTTCGGTCTAAAATATCTGGGCTTAGTTTTACTAACCAATTCTTATCTAATCGACCTTGAGGAGCTAATGTTCCTTCACTGTCTTTTAGCAGCAATTTAAGATTGAAGTTGCTGTGCGCCTCATCTAATTGATGCAGTTCTTGAAAGTAAATGGTCTCACGCTTATTGCGTGCCATGTGGACGAAGTCGATCTCAATATCACTGCCTTGAGCCAACCAATACTTTGCCATCGCCATCACAGGAGTGATACCGCAACCCGCACTCACTAGCGTCACTTTTTTGGTCGTCGTTGGCATGCAATCAATACAGTTAAACGCACCAGCAGGCTTCAATACAGAAACCTCATCACCTTCATCAAGTTCATCAACAATAAAGTTCGAAACCAAACCACCTTCCACACGCTTTACCGTCAGTTTCAGGCGGTTATCTTCAGGACAAGACGCTACAGAATAAGCACGGTAATCGGTTTTCGCCGGCATATACAAACCCAGAGTAATAAATTGCCCTGGCTTAAAGTTGAAATGTAAGTCTTGTGGAACGCTGCCAAGCTCAAAGCTGACCGTATCTGGCGTCTCGTGCCATTTCTTTAAACACACTAAATTGATTGAATCGCTATCCGACCATGCATACATAGTTCGTGTACCTTGCTAATGACTAAAGATTTAAATCGAAAAAGCCCCGCCGTTGTCTGTTTTAGAAAAACGTCACAACAACGGGGCTTAGAGTTGGCTTAAATTAAGCCGCTAAGATTGTTTTAAGATCTTGCTCTGGCGTTGAGATAGAACGCATATCGAACTCGTCTTGCATAATCTTTAATAGGTTTTCTGTTAGGAAAGCTGGCGCTGTTGGGCCCGTGTAAATACCTTTCACACCAAGAGCGAACAGGGTAAGCAGGATAACGATCGCTTTTTGCTCGAACCAAGATAGAACCAGCGTTAACGGAAGTTCGTTGATACCACAATCAAACTCTTGAGACAGTGCGATAGCAAGCTGAATCGCTGAGTAAGCATCGTTACATTGGCCAACATCTAACAGGCGTGGGATACCGTTAATGTCGCCGAATTGGTTTTTGTTGAAACGGAATTTACCACATGCCAATGTCAGGATTACTGAATCTTCTGGCGCTTGAGCTGTGAAGTCTGTGTAGTAGCTACGTTCAGATTTGTCACCGTCACAACCACCCACTAGGAAGAAGTGTTTGATGTTGCCTTCTTTCACTTGCTCAACAACCGCAGGTGCCGCTTCCATCAGTGCGTTACGACCAAAGCCGACAGTGATCATCTGCTCGATCTCGTCGTGTTTGAAACCTTCTTGCGCCAGTGCACAGTCAATTACTGCGCTGAAATCATCGCCTTCAAGGTGATCAACACCCGGCCAGCCCACGATGCTGCGTGTAAATAGACGGTCTGCGTAAGAACCTACATCAGGGTTAAGCAGGCAGTTAGACGTCATTACAATTGCGCCAGGGAAGTTAGCGAATTCTTTTTGCTGGTTCTGCCAAGCGCTACCGTAGTTACCCGCAAGGTGTGGGTACTTGTTTAGCTCTGGGTAACCGTGTGCTGGTAGCATCTCACCGTTAGTGTAAACGTTGATGCCCTTGCCTTCGGTTTGTTGAAGGATCTTTTCTAGATCATGCAAGTCGTGACCAGAAACAAGAATACAGTGTCCTTTCTTAGTTTTCACGTTCACGGTTGTTGGTTGAGGGTGACCAAATGTATCTGTCTCACCTTTATCCAGCATTTCCATGACTTTGTAGTTCATCAAGCCAATCTGCATAGACGTATCTAGCAGTTGTTTTAGGTCAGATGGATCTGTACCTAAGAACGCCATGATTTCGTGGTACTCAGCAAAAATAGCATTGTCAGTTTGACCAAGAACACGAGCGTGCTCCATGTAGGCTGCCGCACCTTTTAAGCCGTATAGGCAAAGAAGACGAAGGCCAATCACATCTTCGTGTTGAGAGTCGTGACCACGGTTTACAGCAGCTTGAGGCGCAAGTGCCAATAGCTCTGAAGAATCTGTTGGAAGATCGAACTGTGCTGCTGCAGAAAGTTCTGGAATTTCAAAACCAATCAATGTTGCTGCTGCACGAACTTTTTGCTCTAAACGCTGCTTGAATTCATGAGACTGTTGTGCGAATTCGATAATACGAGCAGGGTCGAAGTTAACGTTAGTCAGTGTTGCGAAGAACGCTTTTGGCGCCCACTCATCAACTTCTGTATCAATAACATCGCAAGCGCGACCTAGGCTTGCCCAAAAAGAAACGCCTTGAAGAGAATGCACCAACACGTCTTGAAGGTCGGATACTTCCGAGGTTTTTCCACACATGCCTTGTGCGAAAGAACAGCCTTTTACGGTTGGGGTTTGAATTGTTTGTTCACATTGAATACAAAACATATAAGGGGCTCCAGTAATTTTTTATTAGCTGTAAGTACTTTGCTTACAGTGACTTATTCCACCCCCCTATAGAGCATCAAGCGTGCCAACTTTTAAGTCGTTGATTTTATGGGACTTACTGTTATCCCATGATTTTAGTGCGTGATTATGACTACATATAAACTCTAAATCCACACACGACTGTGTCATAGTGACTCTCTGGTATTTATTAACGGTGTTCATGTTTCGTTCAGAATAGAAGCGATATAGTAACAACATAGAGAAAAGAGGAATGAATATGAAAAATATATTAGTTACGATTGTTGCGTTGTTTACTGGCCTATTGGCGTTATTCACGAGCTTGATTCTTGCTATCCCTTTAGCTATTGCAGCTTTAATCACTGGCAAGCGCATTCAGAATCAAATGAAAAAACAGGGTTTCGCAGCTCACATGAACACACGTCAATCATCTACCAGTGATGCCGGTGTTATTGAAGGTGAATACGAAGACCTTTCAAGCAGAAAGTAATCTAAACTTCAGTTTCAGACATAGTAAAAGAACAACAGAGACAACATCAAAAAATGCATAGAAATACTATTCTAACGCTGCTCGCCTTAACGACTTTAAGTCTCGTTGGTTGTTCCAACGAGACATCGATACCTGCTTACGAAACATCTCCAAACTTGCCTGAATATCAGCAAGACAGCTTTGATGCCTACGTCAATGAAACTCAAGATTGGTTATTGAAAAACCGTGTATTCATGACCAAAGACAAGCAGCTAGAGATTCGACTCAATTCACCCACCGAATACAAACCTGCGGCACCTAACGGTAAGGCAGTTTTATTGGTACATGGTTTAGGTGATTCTCCGTACTCATTTAAAGACATCGCAACGCACTTAGCAGAACAAGGCTACCTAGTGAGAACGGTATTGCTACCGGGCCACGGCAGTCGTGTCGGTGACTTAATGCAACCAAGCTTAGAAGATTGGCAAGGTGTTGTAGCTCATCATACGAAGCTATTGGAGCAAGAGTATGATTCTGTGTGGCTTGGCGGTTATTCAACAGGTGCGAACCTTGTGACTTCACAGGCGATGAACGATCCTAAGATCTCTGGGTTACTGTTGTTCTCTCCTGCGTTTCAACCGAGCTCTTCTGCAGTTCAATATGCGGAGCTAGCAAGCTATTTTGTCACTTGGGCGGATCAAGATCCTGAAGACAATGTACTTCGCTATAACTCACTGCCAATGAATGGTGCTTCGGTTTACTACCAAACCTCAGAAGTGGTTCGTGAGGGCCTTCAAGACAAACACTTTGATAAGCCCGTGTTTATTATGATGAGTGAAGGCGACAGTGTCATTGATACCCACTTCGTTCAGCAGGCATTTACGGAATCCATGCCAAACCCAAATAACGTGTTGATTTGGCAAGGGGAAACCACACTTGACGATCCTCGCGCTGTTCAATACAGCATGAAGATCCCAGAGCAACGTATTTCGAACGGCTCTCATATGGGTTTACTGTTCTCGCCAAGCAATCCTTACTACGGGATCAATGGTAGCGAGAAGATCTGCTCCAATGGTCAAGAGGAAGGTTTTGAAGCACAGTGCAACGCGACAAGTGAAGTGTGGTACTCAGCGTGGGGATATCGTGAAGAAGGTAAAAACCATGCGCGTTTGACCTACAACCCGTACTTTTCAGATTCCATGGAAAAGCTCGATGCGGTGCTGAATTCAGAAGGCTAACAAGCTCAAGTCTTTCGAAACCAATCCATAGAAGTCAAAAAGGCTCACTAGATAACGTCTAGTGAGCCTTTTTAATGGATATCGTTTCTTACCAATATATGGACTACCGCTATATCGTCCACACCACGCGCACAGCGAGCAGAATCAACACCACGCCTGATAATCGATCGATCAACTGCGCTTTTGCTCGAATGCGCTCTACGATCAACGGGCTAGAGAGCACCAAAGTGATAAAGGTATACCAAAGGCCATCAACAATCAGCGGCGTTGAGACAATAATCACTTGATTGCTCAGTTCATTACCTAACGCCACAAATTGGCTAAATAGAGCGATAAAGAACAGAGCGATCTTAGGGCTCAAGATAGAGATCAAGAAAGCTTCGCGAGCAGACTGCATGTAGCTCATCTGTTCACCCGCTTCCAATTTCGCGGCAACTCCACCTTTCGAACGCAACGCGTTTACACCGAGATAGAGCAGATACGCGGCACCCGCTAAACTGATCCCTTTGAACAACATTGGTGATTGCTCAAGCACAACGGCTAAACCGACAATGGTTGCGAACGCGTAGATACCTATACCCGCAGCGTGTGACCAAGCTGCGATAAGTCCGTTCATACGGCCACCAGCCAAACTGTGCTTAGCGATCATCGCCAAGCTTGGGCCCGGAGACATTGCACCCAATAAGCAAATCGCTAATAAAGAAAACCAAATTGTTACTGTCATCATTCCATTCCTAGTAAAACAAAGCGTTCCAGCTGAACACTCTACAATTAATACTCAATACTTAGCGCTTACAATAAGCCGCAGTAGGTATTATTTGAAATCAAAGATTATCATCACTGGTATGATTTGAAATCATACTTATATTGTAACTCGACTTTTGGATGGCTTTAAACGCTTTCTCTCGAGCCCATTTATGGGCAGAGTCGTTGTCATACTTAGGATGCCACATCAGCCAATAGGTATGCATTTCTGTCTCAAACGGCAGCGAAAAGTAAGCGACATCGAGATGTCGACCCAAGTTGTAAGCAATATGCTCCGGCACAATCATCAAGTAGTCGTCTTGCATTAACACGTTTCCCGCCGATGAAAAGAACGGTACCTGCAATGCGATTCTGCGTTTATGTCCCTGTTTCTTTAACGCAATATCCGAATAGCTGTCTTTGTCTCCCCCACCCGTGACTTTGATATGTGAGTAATTCACGATGTCTTCCGAGCTTATGGCTGATTGCTTAGCCAGCGGATGAGAGGCTCTCATCAAACACACGGACTTATCCTCTCCGAGCTTGATACTTGAGACATGATCTGGCTTTTTGGGGAACATACTCGACGCCAAGTGAATACCTGATTCATTAAGCGTTTCAAGGAAGTTAGGCTGCCACAAACGATAAGCCAAGTTGATATGGGGCGCGTCCTTCGACACCTCGGACACAATAATGGGCAAGATATACTGAGCAACATAATCACTCGAAGCCAACACCAATTCACCTTGCCAGTCTTGTGGATCAAATGGCTTATCATCTAAGAGGTGGTCAAACTCGCCCAGCAAGTCATCGAGCTTGCCTTTAAGCAACAAAGCACGGTTGGTTGGCACCAGTTTGTTCCCATCACGAACCAGAAGAGGATCACCACATAGATCTCTAAGCTGAGCCAGTTGACGGCTAACCGCCGACTGCGTGATGTGCAGACGCTGAGCGGCTCGGCTTACATGGCACTCTTCAAGAAGCACATGCAGCGACCGCAGTAAATTTAAATTGATATTACCTAACATCAGCAACCTTAGAGTGAATAAGAATAGAGCGAGTAAGAATAAGTTGAGTAAGTACGGAAAAATGACGACACAGTGAAGGTAAGCAGCACTCACTCAAGACATATTAAAAGACGAAGTTTGCTTGTTGAAGAATTCCGTTAAGACAGTATGAGTCATAAGATGTCGAAGTTCAGGATAGCCTTGCAGCTGGTCACGAATTTGGTTCAAACGCTCCATGCTTTCAACTTCAACATAAAGCATCATGTCGGTCTCACCGCTAATAGAGTGACATCACTGCACACCATTAATGGCGTAGATATTTTTAGCGTAAGACTCACAATTATGGTTACTGCTCGACATGTCAAACTTCAAAGAGATATAAGCGCCAACGTTCTTCGGTAAATCAGGCTCGGTCACCTGTGCACAATATCCTGTGATGATCTTATCGTTTTCCAGCTTCTTGATTCTGGCGTTCACTGCAGAGCGAGACAGGCTGACATCTCTTGCGATATCGCTCACTGAGCATCGAGCGTTAATTTTTAGAATATCTAAAATTTGGCGATCAAATTTATCCATGCTTCTGATTCTTTCCATTTATTGTTCTATTTATAACGCCTAATTTGACACAACTTTCTAACTTATAACAGCCATTATGACAGCCGACACTTTCACGCTTAATCAAATTAATACCGTTAAATTGACGGTGTCTTAAGACGTTTCGCTAGCTGTATTATTGATGTCGACAATGTATGCTTTCAATCTCAGCCTCACAAGACTGCACCATAAAACCGATATCAAAGCCAATAGCAAGGACAGCGAATGACGCAACTCAAACAAGAAATCACGCTTATTTCAGGAATTGGACAACTCTCTACGACCTTGCTTGGCACAGGATTGTTTATGATCCCAGCTATCGCGGCAGGCATTGCAGGGCAGTTATCGCTACTAGCATGGTTAATCCTGTTTATCGCTATTTGCCCGATTGCACTAACCTTCGCAGCATTAGGGAAACGCTACCCCAATGCAGGAGGCACGGCCTATTTTGTACGCCAAGCATTCAGCGAGCGATTAGAAACCAGTGTGGCTTGGTTGTTTGTGAGTGTTATTCCTGTCGGTATTCCAGCGGCGATTGCATTGGCAGGTGGCTTTGCTCAACAGCTGTTACCAGCACCACTCGACACACCATTAGGTGCTCAATCCTTTACCGTCGCTTTGCTTATTGCCGTCAATTTGATGGGCAGTAAATCTTCAGGCCGCTTGCAAACCGTAATTGCCTTATCGATTTTTGCTTTAGTCAGCGCCTTTGTTTGGAAAGCCGACATCACTGCTGCTGACATCGCAGTTCCGACTATGACATCCGATTCAATGTGGTCTATTGGTGCTGCACTGGCGGTTATGTTTTGGTGCTTTGTAGGAATCGAAGCCTTTGCTCACATGGGAGAGGAATTTAAGAATCCACAGCGTGACTTCCCCATCGCCATCATTGCCGGGTGTTTCGTCGCAGGCTTAGTGTACTGGGCTTGTTCAGTGGTTATTATCAAGCTAGGCGCTTATGGTTCACCAGAATTTGATGCTGCCTCTATCCCATGGGTGACAGAGCAATTGTTTGGCAATGGCTTTAAAGCCGTTATCAGTGTACTTGGCTTCTTTGCTTGTTTTGCTAGCCTAAACCTTTACACCCAAAGCTTGTCTCGCATGATTTGGGCTCAAGCTCGCCAACACACTCCGACCAGTAAAATGGCGCAGCTCAACAGCCGTGGCGTACCACTTTATCCAACCTTAGCAATTGGCTTTATTGCGCTTATCTCGTGTGTAATCGGCGAGCTGTCTAATTTGGATCTCGAATTCTTTCTTAAACTCGCCAACGGTATTTTCGTACTGGTTTATCTGCTTGCGATGTTAGCGGCTTGCCGATTATTGACTGGCGCATCTAGATACATTGCCATGCTCTCACTGGTGATCTGTACCTTGGTGTTTATCTGCCTAAGCTGGTCGATGCTCTATGCTGTGACTGTTTTTGTGACATTGTCACTCCCTTGGCGAAAGTGGCTAGGCAAAGGTAAACCCACTGTCTCTATCGACAAGTTGTAACTCGATTAGTGATGAATCAGAAAATTGTAAACAAGCCCTACCAATATTACTGATAAAAAAGCCGAGCGATCTGTTTGATCTTCGGCTTTATGTCAGCCAGTCGGATATTACCAAACCCCAGCACTGCACCACTCCAATCACGAGCATCACTTGATCCATATTCATAAAAGTCAAAAGGACGAATGATGATATTTTCAAACTCTGCTCTACGGCTCCACTCATGTTCAGATATCCCTTGATACCACTTCACTGTCACATGTAGCCCAGCAGCCTGACTGATCACTTCAAGATCGCCATGAAACTCACTTTTAATCGCTTCTATCATCGCTTCATGCTTGAGTTTGTATGAACGACGCATCTTTCTAATATGGCGCAATAAATCGCCTTCACGTACAAAGTCCGCCAGCGCTTCTTGTGTATGTGAGGCCGTGTCTCCAGTGAGCGCATCTTTAATCTCAAGACACTTCGCCACCAGACTTTCTGGCACCACCAAATAACCTAGTCGCAAGCCATTGAACATCACCTTACTCAGGGATCCGACATAGATGATGCGATCATCGAACCCTAACTTTCCCGCTAACCCTTGCATGCTGGTATAAGGGCGATGAGCAAACTGAAACTCACTGTCGTAATCATCCTCAATGATCCATGACTGATGTTGATTGGCCCAATCGATCAGTTTAAGTCGTTGCTCGGTATTCAAGGTCGTGCCCATTGGGTATTGGTTACTCGGCGTGACATACAGAGCCTTGGCGTTACTGGACAGCACTTTTTCAATATCTAACCCAACCTTTTCACGCACACTCACACCGTCTAGCTCTAGCCTCAACAGATCGATGATTTTATGCACTTGTCGATAGCCGGGCTCTTCCACAAGGATTTTGTCCCCCATAGCTAACGTCGCCATCAAACCAATTGAGATGGCTTGCTGCGCACCTGCGGTGATGATGATTCTATCGGTACTGCAGTGAACCGAGCGACTACTCGCAAGATACCCGCTCAATGCTTCCCTCAAGGCCAAGCTTCCCTGAACCTCTTGATTTCCCGCTATGTTCTGACGTGTAGAGTGACGTTGCAGCAGCCTCTGCCATTTCGCAAAAGGGAACGCATCTAAGTCAGGAACTCCGGGGGCAAAGCTGCGGTTAATGTCGTTAGGTGTCGCTATGTTTGCAGCCGGTTTACTGACTGTTTGTTTAACCTTCGGATCCTGAACACTGTTTGGCTGAGACAAACTTAGAAAGTGCTCTGGTTGTTCAACCGAGACATAAAACCCTGAGCCTTGCTTACTCTCGATATAGCCTTCGGTGACCAGTTGTTCGTACGCATAAATCACCGTATTTCGACTTACCGACAGTTCTACGGCCAACTTACGCGTTGAGGGTAACTTACTGCCCTTACTCCATAAATCTTGAACAATCTTTTCTCTGATCGCATGAAACAAGGCGGTTTGACGCGTGTCATGTTGCTCGTCTAACTGTAGGTCACCGACATCAATAGGCTGCATAACTGGATCCAAATAGTGTTTAAAAGTGGCTCTATTTAATAAACCAGTTAATCGCTACATTAATCAAAAGGCAATAATTAAGGAGCGATTATGTTATCTAGCACGAAAAGAACCACGATTAAAAAAGGGGCTCACAAAGCCGTATTTGAACAAGAGAAACTTCATCAAATCATAGATGAGAGCTTAATCGCACACATTGCATTGCAAGGCGAACATGGACCAATGGTTATTCCAATGCTCGCGTGGCGAGTGGATGATATGGTCTACATCCATGGTGCTAAAAACAGCCGCTTGTTGAAAGGCTTAAAAAAAGGAGAGCCAACCTGTTTAACGTTCACTTTGTTCGATGGTTGGGTGTTAGCTCGTTCGGCATTTCACCACAGTGCGCATTATCGTTCTGCAGTGGTGTTGGGGTCATTTTCAATCATCGATGACAACCAAGAAAAAGATCGCTTATTGAACATCTTCATTGAGCAAATCGCGCCGGGAAGAACCGACGAAGTCAGGCTCAGTAATGAGAAAGAGCTCACCGCCACCGAGCTATTGGCGATCCCTTTAACAGAAGCCTCCGTGAAGATAGGTAAACATGGAGTGAATGATGATAAAGCTGATATGGATATCCCGGTATGGGCTGGCGTATTACCTTATCGAACGGTCGTTGGGCCATTAGAAACCGTTCCAGAGCAAGAAGGCATCATTGAAACACCAGATTACCAACAAGCCTATGGTGAGCGCTGGTATCAGAATTGATACGCAAAGATGGTCAACTTAATAAAATTGCATACAATCTGAGCTACAAAAGATTCAACATAGCAAAAGAATGTAATCAGACGATGAGAACGAATAAGGATATTCTACCATTTGAAGGCTTGCTCAATGGCATTGGGCAAGTCTATTTCACACCGTCTGTTATGACGTCGCTTCTGCTATTGTTTGCCATTTCTATTGAGTCACTTGCGCTGGCTTTTCTTACCTTGTTTGGCGCCAGTTGCAGCTATGGATTTGCCTTACTGACCAATAAACCGTCTCATGATATTGAGAATGGCATGTATGCACTAAATGGCGCACTGATTGCTTTGTTCATCGGGAATTTTTTTGAAGTAAATGGGTGGCTGATTTTAGTAGTAGCCCTCGGCTCGCTCATTACCGTACCCATCGCCAAGATCGTGTTTAGCTTTAAGAAGTATCGCGGTTACACAAGTGCCTTTATCCTCACCTCTTGGCTGATTTATACTATCCAATCAACCTTGGGGCTATCGGCGTTTTCGGCACCTGACTCCGCACTGAGGCCACTAATCAGTCTTGAGGTAGACTCGTGGTTCAGCTTACCAACACCGGTGCTACCGTTATTGAAAGGGATCAGCCAAGTCAGCTTTATCGATAATGCACTATCGGGTCTAGTCATCTTGGTTGCCATCGCACTCAACAATATCAAGCATGCGCTATGGGTAGTACTCGCAGTGTTAATCAGCACTGTTTTTAGCCACATGATTGGCGCTTCTGGCGCGCTAATTGAGCAAGGTCTTTACGGGTACAACGCCACTCTTGCCACTCTAGCACTTGTGTTCTATCCGCGAATTCCTTGGCCGTTGATCCTATTAGGCATGCTGTTGAGCTGTCTAATCACACTTGGTTTTCATGAACTGTCACTGCTACCACTCACCGCGCCTTTTGTCCTTAGTACTTGGATAACCGTTTACCTATCCACTCATTTTAAAAAGCTAGATGAAGACTAATGACGATCAGTATTGACTCTCAAAACGCTCAATATACTGCTTAGGCGTCAAACCTCGATGTTTCTTAAACATCCGATTAAAGCTCGCGACGTTGGTATAACCTAACCTCTTTGAGACCTCTTCCACTGGCACTGAATACATCAACAACTCCACGGCCACGTTACTTAATGCATACCCCATAATGGTAGAAAAATTGATGCCCGATTTATGCAAACGGCGTTGAAACTGCTGCTCAGAGAGCCCTAATAAACTGGAAACCTTGTGAAGGGTTGGTAAACCAAAGTGGCGACTGTAGTTGATCATCTCATAGGTGACCTTATGTTCATCACCAGCATCTGGCATGTTTAGATAGTTATCCAAGTCATGAAAGTTCATCGCCAGATTTGCTTTACTGTTCGATAGTGATTGATTGATAGATAACCTCGATTCACTCGGGATCCAAACCTCTGTGCGAGGCTGTCCCCATTGAATCGTACAGCCGAAATATTCATGGTAGAGGTCAACATTCTCTCGACGACCTGCTATTGAAACCGCAACGGGTTTAAAGTCATCACCCAAATATCGACGTAAAATCTTCATAATGAAAACCGCGACTCTTATTGAGTCATGCACTTTACCCGTTTCTGAGTAAGCAGGATTGTCGTAGCACCATTTAATCATTGTCCCTACCTGTGCACCGTATAAGAACGCACCAGACTGTAAACAGTGCAGGCCAATGTTCACTCGGCGGATCGTAGAAGCAAGATCATGTCCAGAAAAAAACCAGTTGGTTAACGGGCCTAATTTTTCAATATCCACTCGGTCAGACAGTTTCAGAATAATATCTGGATCATTAGTTTGCTGTTCAAGAAACCCATACCATTTATCGACTTCATTGACCGGAATAAGATTCATTGAGTTAGTAAATACAGACTTCGGAATACCTAAACGCTCCGTATTAACCACAGGGTTTGTGACAGCGTGTTGATAAATACCCAAAATCCCTAACGCTCTTAAGAAGTTACAATTGTTCATTAGTCGCTAACCCTTAGAAAGGAGATCATAGATCAAATCATATAATTGCCATTATCGAAGTAATTAGTAAATTTACAACCTGTAAATCCAACTTCCATCACACTCGGCGTTCAAATTTTACTTAGGGTTGATCAATGAGTTTACTAAGTGTCCCATTTGTTGGAACAGGCGCAGACACCGCATTACACGTCGTAGCTGGCGTTGTGTTGGTCGCAACAATCGCAGCTGCATGTTACGGCTTTTGGCGTGTTCATGAATTACCAATCAATAAAGCCCACAGTAAAGAGCATCACCAGCTCGGTTTAATCACAGCTTTAACTTGGATTGGCTTCATATGGCACTGGGTATGGGTACTTGCCGTCATTTTAGCGTTTGTTGATATGGAAAAAGCCATCATAAACCTGAGAGACACATGGAAAGCACCTGCGGAACCAACAGGACAACAAGTTAAGAATGATCAAGATGGGGAGAGCCAAACATGTTAGAAGGCTTAGCTCTGTGGGCACTGTTCATCTATCTACTTAGGCTTATTGGTATGCCATGGAACAAGGGCACCAAAGCATTTTCTTATCTAGGTGGTACATCATGGTTATTGTTTGTTTGGGTTGGACTCATTAACTACACGCCGATGGATCTCTCTGGAGGTTCAGTCGTTCAATCACCACACATTCAGCTACGTCCAGATTCAACCAATGTGTCAGGCAAAACAACCAAGGTTCACATTAGACCGAACCAAGACGTGATTGAAGGTCAGCTCATTTACGAAATTGATGACACCAAATATGTTATTGCAAGAGATAAGGCTAACGTGCAACTTGAATCGGCGAACGTTGCTTTGGATACCGCTCACCAAGAAGTGAGCATCGCTAAAGTAAGCTATCAGTCAGCGCTTGAAGATATCAAAGCCTCTGTCGCTCAGATAGAATCAGCAAAAACAGATCTTGTTCTGCAATCTAAAACACTTGACCGTTACCAAAAGCAAAACAAAGTTGTAGAACATACGATTACTGAGACTGACATCGACCAACAAACGGCAAAGGTAGACTTGGCAACGTATAACGTCACCACATTGGAATCTCAACTAAGTAAGAAAGAAGTTGATGCTGAGAACGCGAAGTTAAACATCCACAAAGCAGAAACCAACGTCAGTAAGAAACAAACTGAGGTAGATTCGGCAAAAGCAACATTGGCTCAAGCTCAATGGGATTTGAACAGTACCAAAGTAACTGCGCCGACTGACGGCTTTGTAACTAATTTCATTCTTCGTGAAGGACAGCGAGTATCAATGATGCCTCGTATCCAAATGTACACTGAAGAAAAATACGTGTTAATGCGAGTGAATCACCAAGCTATTCGTAACGTAAAAGTGGGCCAACCTGCTGAGTTTGCAACGGCGGTATACCCAGGCAAGATATTCTCCGCAACCGTAGAAGGCATTGTTGAAGCGACGGGTGAAGCACAAGCTAGCCTATTAGGTATTGATGAACAAGTTCGTGTCACCACAGGTCGAAACCTTCAGAACAAGCACCACTTTGTCCGCTTAAAAATTGACGAGGCGGAAGGTTACGATATTCCAGTCGGCTCTGTAGGGTTAGCTTGGGTAAGCGGTGAGAAGCCGATCAGCTTTATGGCGTTCCTAGACGTAATACGCGGGATCATCATTAGAATGAAGTCCCAGTTATATTTCTTCTACTCGATCTAATACTTGTTTTAGATAAAACGATACAAAGCCCGTGAGATCTGAGATCGCACGGGCTTTTTATCTATTTTACCGTTAGTTGCAGACAGAGCAGCAAAAATCAAAAAACTAAGCAGTATTCAGTATTCAGTATTCAGTATTCAGTATTCAGTATTCAGTATTCACTTTTATCGTTTATTCCTTAATGACAAGCAATACAAATCGCAAAATGCAATTGCAATTGCAAAACGCAACTACCAACTTCCAAAATGCAAGCAAACCGTTTAAATACGCACCAAATTGCTATAAAATACCCATTTTACGTTGCTTTAAAAGTTGGCACACTAACTGCAATGTACATATTGACCCTTCTTAAGCCGAGGGTCACCTAGCCAACTGACGTTGTTAGTGAACCTTTCTTGTTCACGATATATATAGGCCAATTGCGAGTATTGCGATTGGCCATTTTTTTGCCTGCAATTTAAGAAACATCGCCCATCCAATATACAGACACCCATTCATAGTCATAATCGCTAGCATTCATAGTGAAGTTCAATTCTGGCTCATCACCTACGCCATAGAAAACGTTTTCTAATTATTTTTTAAGAATAAATATGAAAAGTAACCTTATGTTTTAAATGTCTATTTTTAACATAACCGCCTTAATAGATGGCTTATTGATAAAACTAGCATTGACTATGTTATTTATATCACGATAATGCGCACGTTTGCCTGCAATACGGCGACCGTTAATTTTAATTTTGAACAATTGCGGAGGTAAAAAATGGCTGCGGATAATAACTACAGTCTTGGGCCGGTTCCAACATCGGCTAGGAAAGGAGTTGCTTCACTCACCATGGTAATGCTTGGACTCACTTTCTTCTCTGCAAGTATGTGGACAGGTGGTTCACTCGGGACAGGTCTTTCTTTCAACGATTTCTTCCTCGCCGTTCTCATCGGTAACCTAATTCTTGGTATTTACACTTCTTTTCTTGGCTACATCGGCTCATCTACTGGCCTCTCTACTCATCTCCTTGCTCGTTTCTCTTTTGGTACTAAAGGCTCATGGCTTCCTTCTGCTCTACTTGGTGGTACACAAGTCGGCTGGTTTGGTGTAGGCGTTGCCATGTTCGCAATTCCGGTACAGAAAGCCACAGGCATTGATACCAACACCTTGATTATTGTGTCAGGCCTTTTGATGACAGGTACGGTGTACTTCGGTATTAAAGCGCTAATGGTGCTTTCAGCAATTGCGGTGCCCGCGATTGCAATTTTGGGTGGTTACTCAGTACTAACAGCCGTAGACAGTGTTGGTGGACTAGAGCAACTGCAGCTGATTAAGCCAGAGACGCCAATGGACTTCTCAATGGCACTAGCAATGGTTGTAGGTTCGTTTGTAAGTGCAGGTACGTTGACTGCCGATTTCGTTCGCTTCGGTAAAAAGCCAGCAAGCGCCGTGTTAATTACAATGGTCGCGTTCTTCATCGGTAACTCGCTGATGTTTATCTTCGGCGCAGCAGGCGCAGCAGCAACCGGTCAGGCTGATATTTCAGATGTGATGATCGCGCAAGGTCTACTGCTTCCAGCCATCATCGTGCTTGGCTTGAATATCTGGACAACCAATGAAAATGCACTTTATGCGTCAGGTCTGGGTTTATCTAACATCACAGGTCGCTCAAGTACTACAATGTCTATCATTAACGGCATTATCGGTACGATTTTCGCGCTTTGGTTATACAACAACTTCGTTGGTTGGTTAACCTTCCTTTCGTTAGCGATTCCACCCATTGGTGGCGTAATCATCGCCGACTTCTTCGCGAACCGTAAACGTTACAAAGATTTTGCAAATGCAGAGTTCCAAACCGTTAACTGGGCTGGCATTATCGCGGTAGCAACAGGCGTAGCCGCTGGTCACTTCCTACCTGGCATCGTTCCTTTGAATGCCGTGTTTGGTGGTGCAATCAGTTACCTCGTGCTAAATCCTCTATTGAACAAAAAAGCTCTGAAATCTCAGGCCTCTTAAGGACACACTATGACAACCTTATTAATCAAGAACGCGAAACTTCAAGACCAAGAGGGCTTGAAACAAATTCTGATTGAAAATGGTCAATTTTCTCGCATTCTCGATAATGACGCTCAAATCACTCATCAAGGTGACATCCTTGATGCTGAAGGTGGCATTGCAGTTTCTCCTTTCTGTGAACCGCACATCCACCTAGATACTACGCAAACGGCTGGAGAACCTAACTGGAACATCTCTGGTACTTTGTTTGAAGGTATTGAGCGTTGGGCTGAGCGTAAAGAATTGTTATCAATCGAAGACGTAAAGTCTCGTGCCAAGCAAACACTGAAATGGCAGATAGCTAACGGGGTTCAACACGTGCGTACACACGTTGATGTGTCAGACCCAACGTTAGTGGCGTTAAGAGCGATGGTTGAAGTCCGCGAAGAGATGAAAGAGTGGGTCGACATCCAAATCGTTGCATTCCCTCAAGAAGGCATTCTTTCATACCCCAACGGCAAAGAGTTGCTTGAAGAAGCTGTGAAGATCGGTGCTGACGTTATCGGTGCTATCCCTCACTTTGAATTCACTCGTGAATACGGCGTTGAATCTCTGCATTACGTGTTCGAGCTTGCACGCAAGTACGACTGCCTGATCGACGTTCACTGTGATGAGATTGACGATGAACAATCTCGCTTTGTTGAAACGCTGGCAGCCCTTGCGCACAAATTCGAAATGGGTGAGAAGGTAACGGCAAGCCATACCACAGCGATGGGGTCTTATAACGGTGCTTACGCATCTCGCTTGTTCCGTCTATTGAAGATGTCGGGTATTAACTTCGTGGCTAACCCGTTAGTGAATATTCACTTACAGGGTCGCTTCGACGACTACCCGAAACGTCGTGGCGTAACGCGTGTTAAAGAGATGCTCGCAGCAAATATCAATGTGTGTTTCGGCCACGATGATGTGTTTGACCCATGGTACCCACTAGGTACAGCGAATATGCTTCAAGTTCTGCACATGGGACTGCACGTAACGCAAGTGATGGGCTACGACCAAATCAACACTTCGCTTGATTTGATCAGCAAAAATTCAGCACGCACACTGCATATCCAAGACAACTACGGCATTGAAGAAGGTAAGCCAGGAAGCTTACTAATTCTTCCTGCAGATAACGGTTTTGATGCAGTACGTCGCCAAGTTCCAGTGCAGTACTCTATTCGCCACGGAAAAATAGTCGCAGAGACTCAACCAGCTAAGACTAAAATTAATTTAGATAAGACTGAAGATATCAACTTCAAACGATAATATCGTCTATACTAACGAAGAAAAGGAGGCTTAGGCTTCCTTTTTACTTTGTCATGCCGTGTAACTTTATAAACCTATCAGCTGTTGTAGGTAGTTTTTGTTAACGAGCGCAACATGACAAAAAAACTCGCTGATTTATCAATCAATGAGTGTACAACCCGAAAGACTGTGTTAACATGCACTCGCTCTGTTAGCCGGAGTTATTTAAGTTAGATGAATAGTAAAAAATGACATGTAAAATCGTTACCCGTTTTTGTAAGTAGTTTTTCCTTATTTCTTAGCAATATTAAATAATTCAATTATCAGCGCATTGCAGTAATGCAATCAACAATTTAGAAAATTTATGAATAAGGGACAAATTATGTCTAACACAAATACTGGCACTGTAAAATGGTTTAACGAAGAGAAAGGTTTCGGTTTCATTTCTCAAGACAACGGCGGCGCTGACGTATTCGTACACTTCCGTGCTATCGCTTCTGAAGGTTTCAAAACTCTGAAAGAAGGCCAAAAGGTTTCTTTCGAAGTTGAAAACGGTCAAAAAGGCCTACAAGCAGCAAACGTTGTTGCTCAATAATTAGCTTTTAGCTAAAAAGAATTTTAAAGCGCTGATTTTTATCGGCGCTTTTTTATGCCTGAAATAAAACTTCCACTGAGTTACTATCGCTTCCACACTCACCCGTGTTACCCATTTTTGGCAGAGTGTTTGAACAAGCTTGGCTAACCCATTATTGACCGCGATTGGTATTACCGGGGGGGGGGGGGGGGGGGGGGGGGGGGGGGGGGGGGGGGGGGGGGGGGGGGGG
>NZ_JBFSTC010000088.1:0-7271 GCF_041466605.1 Vibrio sp. 10N.247.310.17
CCACAACGGTATGCTAAGAACAAAAATGCCGTTCACTCTTAAGTGAACGGCATTAAGCCTAATGGCTGCTTTTTTCATCAATAAAATGTCAACCCATATCAGATCGGGTCACACATTCAGTTACTTCTCTTTAGGCTTTTTACGTTTATCCGTAACTTCCCACTTACCGTCGATGTACAAAGCGGTCCAACCTGAAGGTTTACCGTCCACTTCGGTACGAACGTAGTTTTCTTTTGTCTTACGACTAAAACGAACTACTGTCGGCTTGCCATCAGGATCAGCAACCGGTGCTGATGCCAGATACTGGAATTTAGGTGAAATACGGTCTTTAAAACGAACCAGCTCTTCCACTAATGGTGCACGTGTTTCACGTGATTTAGGGAAATTACTCGCGGCCATAAACAAACCAGAAGCCCCATCACGAAGTACGAAGTATGCATCTGAATTTTCACATGGGAGTTCAGGGAAATGCACTGGGTCTTCTTTAGGTGGCGCTACTTCGCCATTCTTCAGAATCTTACGAGTGTTCTTACAATCTTCACTCGTACAGTCCATGTATTTACCGAAACGACCATTCTTCAAAACCATGTCAGAACTACATTTGTCACACTCAACAAGCGGACCATCATAGCCTTTCACTTTGAATTCGCCGTGTTCAACCACATAACCTTCACAGTTAGGGTTGTTACCACACACATGCATCTTACGCTTATCATCGATCAGATAAGCATCCATTGCCGTTTCACAAATCGGACAACGCTTTTTCGCTCGAAGTGCTGCGGTTTCAACGTCTTCTTCAAGAACGTTGATAATACCGTCTTCATCACCAAGGTTAATGGTTGTCTTACAGCGCTCTTTTGGTGGAAGTGCATAACCAGAACAACCTAGGAATACGCCAGTCGAAGCTGTACGAATACCCATTTTACGGCTACAAGTTGGACACTCAATATCGGTTTCAACGATATGATTTGGCTTCATGCCACCAGCGTCTTCATCTAAATCGGCTTTTTCCAAATCGCCTGTAAAGTCTTCGAAGAAGTTATCTAGCACGCCTTTCCAGCTTGCTTCGCCTTCTGCAATTTGGTCTAACTTCTGCTCCATACGAGCCGTAAAGTCATAGTTCATTAGGTCATTGAAACTGCCATCTAGACGGTCAGTAACAATTTCACCCATCTTCTCAGCATAGAAACGACGCTGTTCAACTTTTACATAACCACGGTCTTGAATCGTAGAGATGATTGATGCGTACGTTGAAGGACGACCAATACCACGCTTCTCAAGCTCTTTAACTAGCGCCGCTTCAGTAAAACGGGCTGGCGGCTTAGTGAAATGCTGTTTAGGGTCTAATGCGATTAGGTCTAGCTTTTCACCAACCTGTACAGCAGGAAGAATCGTATCTTCATTTTTACCCATTGGACGTTGAACGCGAGTCCAACCATCAAACTTAAGAATACGGCCTTTCGCTTTTAACGTGTACTCATCAGCTTTAACGCTTACCGTCGTTGAATCGTATTGCGCAGGTGTCATTTGACATGCAACAAATTGATTCCAAATCAGCGAGTAAAGCTTGTGTGCGTCCGCGTCTACGCCGTTTAGGTCTTCAGACTTAACATCGACACTCGAAGGACGAATCGCTTCGTGAGCCTCTTGTGCGCCCTCTTTGCTGCCGTATACAAGCGCTTTCGGTGGAAGATATTGTGCACCAAACTCAGAACCAATGTATTCACGTGCGGCTTCTACAGCTTCTGAACTCAAGTTGGTCGAGTCAGTACGCATATAAGTGATGTAACCCGCTTCATACAAACGTTGAGCCAACATCATGGTTTTCTTTACGCCGTAACCAAGACGTGTGCTCGCCGCTTGTTGCAGAGTCGACGTGATGTAAGGTGCAGACGGCTTACTCTTAGTTGGGCGGTCTTCACGTTTACATACTTCGTATTGCGCTTTTTCTAAAACGCTTACTGCAGCTTGTGTTTGCGCTTCATTATCAGGTTTAAACGCAACACCGTCTTTTTGAGCGACTTGCAGTCTGAAATCTGTTTTCTCTGCCGTTTTGGTATCAGCATGCACATCCCAGAACTCTTCAGGGATAAAAGCGTTGATCTCGCGCTCACGTTCAACCAGTAGTTTTACAGCTACAGATTGAACACGGCCAGCGGATAGGCCTCGTGCTACTTTTTTCCAAAGCAGTGGTGACACCATAAAGCCAACAACACGGTCCATAAAACGTCGTGCTTGTTGTGCGTTTACGCCGTCGATATTTAGCTCGCCTGGAGTTTCGAAAGCTTGTTGAATAGCATTTTTAGTGATTTCGTTAAAAACCACTCGTTTGTATCGCGTTTCATCACCACCGATGATCTCACGAAGGTGCCATGCGATAGCTTCTCCTTCGCGGTCCAAATCGGTTGCGAGATAAACATGGTCTGCGTTCTCAGCCAGTTTTTGCAATTCAGCAACGACTTTTTCTTTGCCCGGTAAGATTTGGTAATTCGCTTCCCACTCTTGATAAGGGTTGATACCCATCTTTTTAATAAGCGCTTTGCGATCTTTTTCTTTCTTGATACGAGCTTTATCTTCTGGGCTCATACCCTTGGTTGAAACTGCAGCAGCCTTTTGACCTGTACTTTGACCCGCCGTTGGTAAATCACGAACGTGACCTACACTCGACTTAACGACAAAGTCTTTGCCAAGATATTTATTGATAGTTTTAGCCTTGGCTGGCGACTCCACTATAACGAGCGATTTACCCATATTGACTCTAACGTCCTTAATCACGATGCTTCACCACCAACAATTTTACTTGTGGGCTTTTACGCATGATATTCTAAATTCATTGCTTCTTTTTTTACTATTGTGCGAGATTACTAGAAGATCAACCGCTTTTTTCAAAATTGGATCTGATCGCTCGACAATTCGACGACTCATAGAGAAAAGAGTCACAATATAAAGAAGCTATAAAGTACTCACTAAGAATACTTGCAAGAGCCTATTCATCAGGCATTACGTCTAAACGCGCTCATACTAAGCTTGTCGGCGAATCTAACGCGAGCCCCATTCAATTATTTTTGTCATAAATCACAAAATAAATTGTGGATGTTTGAAAAGACTCTCTTAATCGGTTGTGAAATCATTGAATTTCTAGTTCGACACCATAAACTCAACGTTATATTCAGTTATCAGAGATAAACTCATGACAAAGAAAGTAATAGCAGAATTTGATTTACTGCTTATCGCAAACCAAATTATCCAATCACATGATGACTACATTGAAGGCATGCGCGCAAACAGCGTAGTAGAAAAAGACGATGTACTCATTTTCAAAGGTGAATACTTCTTAGACAACAATGGAATGCCAACAGAAAATACAACCGCGGTATTTAACATGTTTAAGTACTTGGCGCATCACCTTTCGAAAGAATTTACAATTCAGCAATAATTAAAAAGCTTGCCATCTAGGCAAGCTTTTTTGTTCCTGGACCTTTATATACTTATCATTTTTATAGACTTAGTATTTTTATAGACTCAGCATTTTCAGCTTATCGAAGTAGTCAGGGAATGTCTTGGATGTACAACCTGGATCATTGATCGTCACCGGGGTGTCACTCAAAGCAACCAATGAGAAACACATCGCCATGCGGTGATCATCGTAAGTATCAATCGCCGCGTGCGTCAGTTCAGCCACAGGGTTAACAATGATGTAGTCTTCACCCTCTTCCACCTCAGCGCCTACTTTACGTAGCTCTGTTGCCATTGCCGCTAAGCGATCCGTCTCTTTCACACGCCAGTTGTAAACATTGCGGATTGCGGTTGTTCCTTTAGCAAACAGAGCCGTTGTCGCAATTGTCATCGCCGCATCTGGAATATGGTTATAGTCCATATCAATGCCTTTTAGCTCACCACAACGAGAGATAACGTAGTCATCACCCCACTCGATTTCAGCACCCATTTTCTCAAGTGCATCAGCGAATTGGATATCACCTTGGATACTGTTTTTGCCAATACCTGTCACTTTAATCTCGCCACCTTTGATAGCAGCGGCTGCAAGGAAATATGACGCAGATGATGCATCACCTTCAACCAAGAAATCACCGGGTGCTATGTAAGATTGCCCAGTTGGAATCACAAATTCTTGGTAGTCATTGTTGATAACATCCACACCAAATTGCTTCATGATATGCAGCGTAATATCGATGTAAGGCTTAGAAACCAATTCACCTTCGATTTTGATGGTCACTTCGCCTTCAGCTAAAGGTGCAGCCATCAAAAATGCCGTCAAGAATTGACTAGAGATAGAACCATCGATAGAAACTGTACCACTCTTTAGCCCAGTACCCGTGATCTTCAGCGGTGGGTAATTTTCGTTCTCTAAGTATTCGACGTTGGCGCCGGCCTCTTGCAGAGCAGTCACTAAGTGACCAATTGGACGCTCTTTCATACGTGGCTCACCAGTAAGAACGTATTCACCGCGACCTAAACAAAGTGCAGCAGCCAATGGACGCATTGCTGTACCCGCGTTACCTAAGAAAAGCTCTAGGGCTTTGTCACTTGAGAATGCACCACCAACACCTGTCACTTCACAAACTGTTTTGTCTGCAGACAACTGATAATCAACACCTAACTGTGTTAATGCATTCAACATATGACGAATGTCATCACTGTCTAGTAAGTTTGTTAGGCGAGTTGTTCCCGTTGAAAGTGCAGCCAAAAGAAGCGCACGATTAGAAACACTTTTTGAGCCAGGTAGGTTAACTTCCCCGCTCACTTTCTGAATTGGTTGTAACGTAAGGCTTTCCATTAGTTCTTATAGTCCTTGTACCACCCGAAGTCACTGGCGCGTATTTATTTTCGGGTGATGAATAATTCTTCGTACTTGCAGACTAACGAACTTTTCCGACGAACTCCAGAGCTAATCCCCTCAATAAAGGCGATTAATTAGCCAACCAAACACATTTACATACTAGTACACTAGATCAACTCGAACGCCATCTGAAAAATAGAGAATCCGCACATCATCACCCCTATTGAACAACATCGAATTGTCAACGTCTTGAATGATGTTAACCAGATTGTCATCCTTGGTTTTAACCAATAATTCAACGAGTTTATATTCCACCCGATATTGCGTATTGCCGCGATTACGAGCGATCCCCGCCCCCGCTACAGCACCAACCGCCGTTGCGACTTCTTTACCTGTGCCGCCACCAAACTGATTACCAACCAAACCACCAATTGCCGCACCCAACAAGGTTTCCCAACCATTCGCTTTCGACTCTACGATCTCCTGTTGGGTAATGTACCTGACCGTATCAACCTCACCGTAAACGACCTCATTCACTGGTCTGGCTTGGTTTCTGTTGTAAGCTGCATTTGCCAACATGGGCAAAACAAGTAAAATCCAAAGCAACTTCTTCATGGTAAAACTCCTAAAGACCTCTTGGTCAATGATTAATCTGTAATGCGGTACTTATGACTATATACCTAACCGAACTTGATACTACTAGTATAGAGTTTCCTTCGCCCTTTGACGCGCTTGATGAACCCAACGGTCTACTCGCGTTCGGTGGTGATTTGTCACCGATACGAATTCTGAACGCTTATAGCCAAGGTATATTTCCATGGTATGGCCCAGGAGAGCCTATACTTTGGTGGAGCCCTGCACCGCGAGCGGTATTTAATCCTAAGACATTCGAACCATCAAAAAGTCTTAAAAAATTTCAAAGAAAGCATAATTACCGTGTCAGCATCAACCAAGCGACGAACAGAATAATTGGTTATTGCTCTTCACTGAGACCCGAAGAGGAAACTTGGTTAAACAATGACATGCAAGCAGCCTACCGTGAACTCGCTTCATTAGGGTTCTGCCACTCAGTTGAGGTTTGGCAAGGTGACGAGCTAATTGGCGGGCTTTATGGGTTACAAAGAGGCCAAGTCTTTTGCGGTGAATCGATGTTCAGCCTGAAGACTAATGCCTCTAAAATTGCGCTATGGTACTTTTGTGAGCACTTTACACAATTCGGCGGACAACTCATTGATTGCCAAGTCATGAACCCACACTTGGAATCCTTGGGCGCTATCGAGGTTGATAGGGATGAATTCCTGAGTTCTCTTCGATTACTCAAAGAAACGTCCGTTAACGATGCATGTTTTAAAAAACAATGGCTAAAGGAAATGCCTTAATGAATCCAGATTTACAACAAATCAGAATTGGATTAACAGACAATCACGCTTGCAGTTACTTACCCCATCTCGAAGAAAGAGTGGCAGTCACGCTTGATGAACACATGCACACCGCAGATAACTATGAAGTTCTGCTTGCGAATGGATTTCGCCGCAGTGGAACAACCATTTATAAACCACATTGCGATAATTGCTCATCGTGCCAAGCGATTCGACTGTCGATTCCCGAGGTCAAGTTTTCCAAGAGCCAACGACGAATACTCAACAAGGCCAAAGCGCTGCGTTGGGAGCTGAAAGATGAAATGGATGACAACTGGTTTGACTTGTATAGCCGCTATATAACCGCTCGCCACCGTTCGGGAACCATGTATCCACCGAAGAAAGAAGAGTTTCTGCATTTCTCTAAAAATGAATGGCTTGCTACAAAGTTCATGCACATCTATGATGAGGGGCAGTTAGTCGGCATTGCCGTTACAGACATCATGTCTCACTGTACGAGCGCGTTTTATACCTTCTTCGACCCTGATATCGACATTTCCATGGGAACTCTTGGCGTTCTATTCCAGATCCAACATGCCCAGAAAGAACAAAAACAATGGTTATATTTGGGTTATCAAATCGATGAATGCCCTGCGATGAACTATAAAGTACGATTTCAACGTCATCAAAGGCTAGTAAATCAGCGGTGGCAAGGGTAGAATACGCGACAACTTTACATATTTTGATTTTAACGGCACAATCAAGCCGTTGAAAACCGCCAAATTTCGAAAGAGGATTAGATGGCTAAAGAAGACGTAATCGAGATGCAAGGCACTGTCCTTGATACTCTACCAAACACAATGTTCCGTGTTGAGCTTGAAAACGGTCACGTAGTGACAGCACACATCTCTGGTAAAATGCGTAAGAACTACATCCGTATTCTTACTGGTGATAAAGTAACTGTTGAGATGACTCCATACGACCTTTCTAAAGGCCGCATCGTCTTCCGTGCTCGTTAATTTTTAATTACCGAATACGATAAGAAGCGGAGCCCTCAAGGCTCCGTTTTTTATCGCCTGAACTTTTTACCACTCCAACAACACCAACCTCGCATC
>NZ_JBFSTC010000088.1:7369-24570 GCF_041466605.1 Vibrio sp. 10N.247.310.17
TCTAGCATCTAGCATCTAGCATCTAGCATCTAGCATCTAGCATCTAGCATCTAGCATCTAGCAAGCATAAAAAAACGCACAACCGAAGTCATGCGTTTAATATCGTGATTAACTGTACTCAGTGCTCTTTATAAGCCGTTAGTGTTTAAGGAGTATGCCTAATGCATAACCTCTTCTTTCGCACCAACATAGATGAAATCCAGTTCGTCTTTTTTCAGAGATACTTTAACCGTACCGCCGTCAACCAAACTTCCGAACAGCAACTCATTAGCAAGAGGCTTTTTAAGCTTCTCTTGAATCACACGTCCCATCGGACGAGCGCCCATGGTCTTGTCATAGCCTCTTTCGGCTAACCAATGACGAGCATCCTCAGAAACCTCTAAAGATACACCACGAGCGTCCAGTTGGACCTGAAGCTCAACAATGAACTTATCAACAACTTGACTGATCACACTTGGATCAAGGCTGTTGAACCAGATGATATTATCAAGACGGTTACGGAACTCAGGAGTAAATACCTTCTTGATTTCACTCATTGCGTCTGGCGCATGATCTTGTTGGATCAAACCGATCGATTTCTTCTCGGTTTCTGCAACACCAGCGTTGGTCGTCATCACTAGGATCACATTGCGGAAATCTGCTTTGCGACCGTTGTTGTCGGTTAGCGTACCGTTGTCCATCACCTGTAATAACAAGTTAAAGATATCTGGGTGTGCCTTCTCGATCTCATCAAGTAGCACAACAGAGTGTGGGTTCTTGATAACAGCATCGGTTAGCAGACCACCTTGATCATAACCAACATAACCAGGAGGCGCACCGATCAAGCGGCTTACCGAGTGACGCTCACCGTACTCAGACATATCAAAGCGCAGAAGCTCAATACCCATCAATTTAGACAGTTGAACAGTCACCTCTGTTTTACCGACACCAGTAGGGCCAGCAAACAAGAATGAACCAACAGGTTTATTGTCTGCTCCCAACCCTGCACGAGTTAGCTTGATCGCTTCGCTCAATACATCGATCGCTGGGTCTTGTCCGAATACCAACATTTTCATGCGGTCATCCAGTTTCTGCAGCGTATCTTTGTCTGAAGACGATACTGACTTCTCAGGAATACGCGCCATTTTCGCAACCATTGACTCAATATCAGCCACGCTTACCGTTTTCTTACGACGACTTGCAGGCGCCAAACGACTACGAGCACCCGCTTCATCAATAACGTCAATCGCCTTATCTGGAAGGTGACGTTCATTAATATACTTAGCAGACAACTCCACAGCGGCACGTAACGCTTTGTTGGTGTAACGTACTTCGTGGTGAGCTTCGTATTTTGGCTTCAAGCCAATCAGAATTTTGGTTGTATCATCTAGCGATGGTTCAACAATATCGATTTTCTGGAAGCGACGAGATAAAGCACGCTCTTTCTCAAAAATACTGCTGTACTCTTGGTAAGTGGTTGAGCCAATACAGCGTAATTTACCGCTGCTTAATAGCGGTTTAATTAGGTTTGCCGCATCCACCTGACCACCCGATGCTGCACCCGCACCAATAATGGTATGGATCTCATCGATGAACAGGATAGCGTCTTCTTCTTTCTCGAGTTGCTTCAGAATCGCTTTAAAGCGCTTCTCAAAGTCACCACGATATTTCGTTCCCGCAAGCAATGAACCAATATCCAAAGAGTAAATCACGCTGCTCTGAATGATTTCAGGGACTTGGCCTTCAACGATGCGCCATGCAAGACCTTCAGCGATAGCAGTTTTACCCACACCCGCCTCTCCCACTAATAGAGGGTTGTTCTTACGACGACGACACAGAACTTGAACGGTACGTTCTAGCTCTTTGTCACGACCGATGAGTGGGTCAATGTTACCTTGCTTCGCTACTTCGTTAAGGTTGGTCGCAAAATTTTCTAGACGATCTTCTGAGTTAGCTTCTTCGGCATTCTCTGCACCACCAAATGAATCAGGAGATGAACCGCTATCGCCTTCATTGCTGCCTTTGGTAATACCGTGTGAAATAAAATTCACTATGTCTAAGCGGCTGATGTCGTTTTTCTTAAGAAGATATGCCGCGTGAGATTCTTGCTCACTAAAAATAGCCACAAGTACATTTGCACCTGTTACTTCGCTGCGACCTGAAGATTGAACGTGAAAAACAGCGCGCTGAAGTACTCGTTGAAAGCTCAGCGTGGGCTGGGTTTCACGAGTCTCGTCGCTTTCAGGGATGAGTGGGGTCGTTTGGTCGATAAAAATATCGAGCTCATTGCGAAGAGCATCGAGATCAGCCTGACAAGCTTGGAGCGCTTCCTTGGCCGCATCATTTTCTAATAATGCTAGTAGGAGGTGTTCGACAGTCATGAATTCATGTCGCTTGTCTCGCGCACGAGAAAATGCGCCATTTAAACTCGTCTCTAATTCTTTATTTAGCATAAGTACCTCCTAAGGGAACAACAGTGTTGTTCGAGCAATTTACACTTGCTCCATTGTACATAGTAGCGGATGCTCATTTTCCTTTGAGTACATCGTTACCTGCGCTACCTTTGTTTCCGCTATTTCAGCACTGTATGTGCCGCAAATAGCTTTACCTTCATAATGAACCTTGAGCATCACTTCCGTTGCTTTTTCGATATCTAGTGAGAAAAATCGCTCTAGGATCTCGATTACAAAGTCCATGGGCGTGTAGTCATCGTTATGTAATACAACGTTATACATTGCCGGTGGCTTTACTTTCGTTCTCTCTTTCTCCAGTAAATCTGAGCCTGGAGATGCCCATTCAAAGTTTCTGCTCATATTAGCTTTGCTAAGGGTTATTTTTCGGAAGTCGTGAATGTTTAGTTAACTCAAATTTACCACATTCACGCATTACGGTGTACTAAGAAACTGCACCAAGAAACAGTACCAAAAAATATTCCTCTACACTGAGCCTAATCCACCATTTCCATCGCTGCAAATAAAAGATCTCGATTAACAGGATTAACATATGTGATTGATTAAAAAGACACCACAACTATTGATGGTGACGATAAGATCGTCGTTAAGTTACTATTTAGTTAATAGTATTCAGCCAATCTCGAATGTGATTTGTTATTAAAATTGATCATTTTTATACCAATTTGCTATTGACTGTACTCAATCATTAGCTACATTGGAGCTAAAAGGTTTTTCTGATACAACTTTGTAACACGATTCTAAACCTAGTAATAAGCGTTAAAAATTTATAATAAGGAATAATTACGCAGGGTAGCGTTAATTTCCGTAAGCAATGTACGAGATTCAAGCTATCAGCTGAAATTGTTTAGTTGATAGGAATAATATCAATCGAACTTACATTGATTTGATATAACAACGTTAGTAACAAAATGCATGAGGGATGTATAGCATGGCTACAGGTACAGTAAAATGGTTTAACAATGCCAAAGGGTTTGGTTTTATTTGTCCAGAAGGTGAAGACGGCGATATTTTCGCGCACTACTCCACAATACAAATGGAAGGTTATCGAACCTTAAAGGCAGGTCAACAGGTCGATTATGAAGTAGAAAGTGGACCTAAAGGCTCCCATGCTAGCTCCGTTGTTCCTGTAGAAGGCAGCGCCGTAAAATAGGCGATTGCCAAACATGTAGACCTCTATCAGTCTTAATAAACGACTGTCAGGTAAGTAGAACATTGAAACCGCTCATTTGATACCTGTAATACAGGCTTAAATGGGCGGTTTTTCGATCTGAGAGCTAAAAGCTATTCACAGTACAATTTGTCCGAGAGATCCCTTTAGCTAGGCCTATGTCTATGTCTATGTCTATGTCTATGTCTATGTCTATGTCTATGTCTATGTCTATGTCTATGAAGCATTATGAATAAAAAAGACGCTTTAACGTTATCGTTAAAGCGTCTTTCGTTTTGACTTTATCTGTGACTCAACTTCCAGACTAAGCAACTCGTTAGTAAATCATGTTCATGACTTACTAACGATGAGTCCAATCACTATGCGTCAATAAATGCGTTTAGCGTTGAGCTTGGGCGCATTAGTGATGAAACCAATGCATCGTCAAGTAGGTAATAACCACCTAAGTCGCCAGCTGGACCTTGAGCGTTGTTTAGCTCAGCAACAATCGCTTCTTCGCTTTCAGCCAATTGAGTTGCAACACCTGCAAACTCAGCAGCTAGGTCGGCATCAACCGTTTGCTCAGCAAGTGCTTTAGCCCAGTATGTTGCTAGGTAGTAGTGGCTACCACGGTTATCAAGCTCACCGACTCGACGTGAAGGAGATTTGTTTTTGTCTAGGAATTCGCCGGTCGCTTTATCAAGCGCGTCAGCGAGAACTTGTGCCTTAGCATTCCCCGTTACTACGCTTAGGTGCTCTAGAGATGCCGCTAGTGCCAAGAACTCACCAAGAGAGTCCCAACGCAGGTGGTTTTCTTTCTCTACTTGTTGAACGTGCTTAGGCGCAGAACCGCCAGCACCTGTTTCAAACAGGCCGCCACCGTTCATAAGTGGAACAATCGATAGCATTTTAGCTGACGTACCAAGCTCTAGAATCGGGAACAAATCCGTTAGGTAATCACGTAATACGTTACCTGTAACCGAAATAGTATCTAGGCCTTCTTTGATACGAACCAGTGAGTACTGAGTTGCTTCTAAAGGAGCAAGGATCTTAATTTCAAGACCATCGGTATCATATTCAGGAAGGTAAGCGTCAACTTTCTTAATAAGCTGAGCATCATGCGCACGAGACGCGTCTAGCCAGAATACTGCAGGAACACCCGAAGCACGAGCTCGAGTTACCGCTAGCTTAACCCAGTCTTGAATTGGTGCATCTTTAACCTGACACATACGGAAGATATCGCCTTCCTCTACGTCTTGCTCTAGAAGCACAGCGCCTGAAGCGTCAACAACTTGAACCTGACCAGCAGCTTCAAGGATAAAAGTCTTATCGTGAGAACCGTACTCTTCCGCTTTTTGAGCCATCAAGCCAACGTTTGGTACACTACCCATTGTTGTTGGATCGAAAGCGCCGTTCTCTTTGCAGAAATCAATAACTGCTTGGTAGATGCTTGCGTAGCTGCGATCAGGGATCATAGCTTTCGTGTCTTTCTGCTTACCTTCTGGATCCCACATTTGACCTGAAGAACGCAGCATTGCAGGCATAGATGCATCAACAATGATGTCGCTTGGAACGTGTAGGTTAGTAATGCCGCGATCCGAATCAACCATCGCTAGTGGCGGTTGAGTCTCGTATACCGCTTGTAGGTCAGCTTCAATCGCTTCTTTCTGCTCTTGAGGAAGCGCAGCAATTTTTGCGTATACATCGCCGATGCCGTTGTTTACATCAACACCAAGCTCTTCGAATAGCTCACCGTGTTTAGCGAATACGTCTTTGTAGTAAACCTTAACCGCATGACCAAAGATCACTGGGTCAGATACTTTCATCATCGTCGCTTTCATGTGAAGAGAAAGCAGTACACCTTGCTCTTTAGCTGATGCAATCTCTTTCTCGAAGAACGCAACCAAAGCAGCTTTGTTCATCACTGACGCATCAATGATCTCTTTATCTTGCAATGCAAAAGCGGGCTTCAGAGTTTTCTTCGCACCATCTTTACCAACGAATTCAATGCTAACTTCTGTAGCACCTTCAATTGTTACTGACTTTTCGCTGCCGAAGAAGTCTTTGTCGTCCATACTTGAAACGTGCGACTTAGAATCCGCAGACCAAGCACCCATTGAGTGTGGGTTCTTCTTCGCGTAGTTTTTAACAGAAAGTGGAGCGCGGCGATCCGAGTTACCTTCACGTAACACAGGGTTTACAGCACTGCCTTTGATTTTATCGTAAGTCGCTTTAACGGCTTTCTCTTCGTCAGTGTTTGCTTCTTCTGGGTAATTAGGAAGTGCGTAACCTTTTGACTGAAGCTCTTTGATTGTTGCTTGAAGTTGAGGAACAGATGCAGAGATGTTTGGAAGCTTGATGATGTTCGCTTCTGGTGTCTTAGCCAATTCACCAAGTTCTGCTAATGCATCACCAATACGTTGCTCTTCGTTCAGGTAGTCAGGGAAGTTGGCAATAATGCGCCCTGCAAGTGAAATGTCGCGAGTATCAACGTTAATACCAGAAGAAGCCGTAAAAGATTGAATGATAGGCAGCAGAGAGTAAGTTGCTAGCGCCGGAGCTTCGTCAGTAATGGTATAGATGATCGTTGGTTTTTCAGTAGGCATGAAATTTCCCTATAGTTCTTACAAGCTCACTTAAAGCAGTGAGAGTGTTATAAATTGACCAGTAAGCCACTCTGAGAGTGAAAACTGCTTACTCGATAGTCGTACTCTATCTTATTTTTCATGCAATCTTGATGACAGCATGAGCCAAATCCGTGAGTGCATTGTTTTAATAAAAGAGCCAGTTATAATAAAACACGAAGGTATAATTAAACAAATCAGGCTTAAGAGTCCATCAACTTGTTCTATTTTGTGTCTTTTAGGCGCGCAAATGATAGCTCAATTCCGTTTCTATGAAAACTTTTCAGCACACTTCGTTTACATTTTTGCAAGGTAGTTAACATGTCTACTCGCTCACGCAGCGCATCTCGTTCAGACAAACCGGCTCGTTCTGGTACCACATTAAAACAAAGCGGTAATAGACAGAATCAACACAGTGGCAAAAATGACACTGGCAGTTCACACAAAAAACCGCACTCCAGCAAACACCGATATAAAGGCAAAACTACCAACGCAAAGCCTAAGGTAGCACCCGAAGATCGCAAAGTGATTCTATTCAACAAACCTTTTGATACTCTCAGCCAGTTCACTGATGGCGAAGGTAGAAAAACGCTAGCGGATTTTATTCCCGTAAAAGATGTTTATGCTGCAGGTCGACTTGATCGTGATAGCGAAGGGTTAATGGTCTTGACCAATGATGGCATCTTTCAAGCTAAGTTGACTCAGCCGAACTCAAAATCGACCAAGACTTACTGGGTACAGGTTGAAGGTGCGCCTTCTGAGAAAGATTTAGATAAATTGAGAAAAGGTGTTGAGCTAAAAGATGGTATGACATTACCTGCAGAAGTAGAAGTGATGCAAGAACCTCAGGTTTGGGAAAGAACTCCTCCTGTGCGCTTCAGAGCGGCGATACCAACAACATGGTTAGCGATTACCATCATCGAAGGACGTAACCGTCAGGTAAGACGAATGACGGCAAACATAGGCTTCCCTACCCTGCGTCTAATCCGCTACTCAATGGGCAATATGAACGTGGGTCAGCTTCAGCCAGGTGAATGGAAAGAGATTTAGCTCTTACTGATACAGAAAAAGTATCGATACAGAAAAAGTACCAATATAGCAAAAGCGAGACTCTTATTAGTCTCGCTTTTTTGTAGATGAAGATTGATTACTCTTGGTCAATCATCCATTTACGGAATTCTTTGCGTTCTTGCTTAGAAGCTTTGATATACCAAGCCTGCAATTGCTCAACATTCTGAGTCTCAGCCAGTTTCACTGGTTTCTGAGCTTTGCCGCTTGTCTGTGCTGTCGTATTGTCTACCACAGAAGCCAATACCACAGCTTCCGCTGGTTTATCAAGTAACACGCCATCTTTAAAATAGACTGCCTTACTTGCATTATGCTCAGCTAGTCGAGACTCTAGACCGCCAAACGGTGCAAAACCGGGCTTACGTTCAATGACATCCTGTTGATATTTAATGGCGACATCATCCTGCAAAACTACCCATGATGGATTCACAGCTTCAAAGATCTTCTCAGCTTCCATATAGCTACGTACTTTTGGAGACTTAATTTCAACCTCTTCACCAGTAACATCAAAATTCAATACATAAGGTGCCGAAGAATAAACACCGCTGTTACCAAACTTTTTATCAAAGCTAACTAAAACCTGGTTAAAACCCTCATTAATTTGGTTTTCACTGATTTTATTTTGAGCAGCTTGACCATTAATGTACAGAATTGATACGCCTTTCTGAGGCGTTAGGGTTGCCGCACTTACACTGCCAATAACGCTTGTAAGTAAGCCCAAAGCTAACAATACTTTCTTCATCATGTCTCTCTTTAAAATCTAATAAACTACTCTTTATCCTAACAAAAAAGCCACCCTAAGGTGGCTTTTTTTCTAAAACTCGATTACGAGGTCATTAGAATGATGCTTCAACACCAATTGCTAGACCAGTATCTGTTTTGTAGTACTTTTCACCTTTGTCATTAAGACGTTTTGAATCGTAATCGATACCACCAACTTCCGCGTACACTTTAGTGTTTGGTGCGATTGCGTAAGTAGAGTTTACGAACCAACGATCTTCTTCTTTAACTTTATCGTCGTGGTCACCGATTGAGTAACCAGTGTTGAAGCCCCAAAGGCCCATAGTGTAACCAGCAGCAAATGCGATTGTTGAGTTGTCGTCATTCGCTTTGTCAGAACTTACACCGTAGTATGCTGTAGATAGGTAAACGTTTTCGATACCAGAGAATACTAGCTCAGCACCGTAACCTTGGTGGTCATATTTTGTGCTGTCATCTTGCTTAAGGTTAGCAACGAAAGCAGAAACGTCGAAATCAGTAAAACGGTAACCCATACGCGCATCAAAGTACTCAACGTCTGAACCTTTAGTTTCAGCATTCTTTGAACCGTCAATTTTATCTTGAACAAAACCAAGTGTAGCGTATAGAGCGCCATTATCGAAGTCGTAACGAACAGCTTCGTCAGCACATTCTTTAGTTTCGTTGTCTAGAAGTTTAGAGATGCCGTAAGCTTCATCTTTACCGATACCTAGATCATCAACAGCAGTACATAGGCGACCAAACTTAATTGAACCTAGAGTGTTGTGGTAAGCTGCAACGTATGTATCACCGTTACGAGTTTTTTCAGCATTTGCGTTATCAGAACCGTTAAATTCCCAGTAAGCGCCAACTTTCCACTCGTCGTTTACCATGTACTTAATATCAAAACCGAAGTCAGCATCTTCGATTTTTTGTTCCATTGAAGAACCTTTTTTGTACTCGTTGCTGTATACAACTTCGATGTCACCTTTAAGGTTAACAGAAACGCCGTCTTGGTTGTAAATTTCGATTGCTGCGTTTGCAGAACCAGCTGCTGTCATAACTGCTAGAGCTAATAGAGTCTTTTTCATAATAAATCCACTGCCTTTTCTAAAAATGGGAGATCCTTGCCCGGTTCCCTTTTATTTTTTATGACTGGTCATTACTACTCTTTGGTAGTTAATCACCGCCACTAAATTTCGTGGTCTAGATTGCAAAAGATTATCCTGCGTGTCAAATAAACTAAAAACAAACCTAAAAAAAACAAAAATACATAAAAATCAGAGGTTTACATTTTTTTCTATCATTTTACGAGCAACTTACCCTTAATTTTCAAGGGAAATATAATAGCCCAAACAAAGAACAAAACAGTGCAATGCTCCGCAATAACGAATTTAAAGTGCAATTTACAGAACTTAATAACTGGATTGTGCGGTTTTTTGATATATATATTTCGTAACATAAATAAAATCGTTAAGTTCCTGAAGGTTCAGTTTTTTTTTGTGAACGAGATCTACCTTTGATTCAAAAGCAAGCTATTTTGCGGTAAATGTACCGACTAGTGATATGTGCTACTATCCTCGCTCCGTTACGTAGGTCACAGTATGCTAACTACTAAAATTCAAAATTCTATACGCACCAGTTATCAAAACCTCCAAGATCAGTTGGATAACTTTGTACCTCGACGTGCTCAAAATTACCTTGTTGCAGAAATAGCAAAGACACTTTGTGGTCAATACCACAAAAGTAATCGTATGATTGTTGCTGAAGCAGGTACCGGGATCGGGAAGTCACTGGCTTATTTAATGGCAACTATTCCTGTCGCCGTGCTCAACAATCGTAAAATCGTCATTTCAACAGCGACCGTTGCGCTACAAGAACAGCTCGTCAATAAAGATCTCCCTCTATATAGACGACTTACTGATAGAGAGTTTTCTTTCATCTTAGCGAAAGGAAGACAGCGTTATTGTTGTACAGAGAAGTTGGCCGCTGCGTGTGGGGTTGATGGTGGTCAAATGGCCATGTTCGAGTCCAAACCAAAAAAGAAAGACATCGAGCAACTGCAAACCATGTACCGCAGCCTCACCCAAGGTAAATGGGATGGCGACCGTGATTCGTGGCCAAAACCTATCGACAACATGATTTGGCAGATGATTGTCAGTGATAAGCACAGCTGTAACAACAGTATGCCTACGCACAGAGACTGCCCTTTCCAAAAAGCACGTTCAGAGCTAGATAAAGCAGACGTGATTATCGCCAATCACAGTTTAGTGATGGCTGATGCGGACCTAGGCGGCGGTGTGATACTGCCAGAACCAGAAAATAGCATCTATATATTTGATGAAGCTCACCACTTGCCACACGTAGCGAGAGATCACTCCTCTGCTGCCGCAAGCTTAAAAGGTGCTGCCTCTTGGTTAGAGCGTTTGAATCAATCGATCACTAAGCTTTCGGGGCTAGCAGACGAAAAGCGTGTCCATCGATTTAGAAATGAGTTGCAAGACTCAGTACAACAACTGATCCCGACTCTGACTCAAATGAGCAAACAGTTTGACGCTAACCACTTTGAAGATGGCTTGTATCGCTTCGAGCATGGCGACTTACCTGAATGGTTAGAAAGTGAATCGAAAGATCTCAAGCAATTAACGCAAAAGGCGAGCCAAGCCGTAGCAAAAATTGCCGACTTGATTGCAGAACGAGTTAAAGACGGAGAGCTTTCAGCAAAGCTTGCAGAGCCTGCGCTTGCAGAAATTGGCTTTTATATACAAAGAACAGAAAACCTTGCTCAAGTTTGGCGATTAATGGCTGAACCTAAGAGAGAAAAAGGGGCGCCTTTGGCTCGTTGGCTTGAATTAAGCAAAGAAAGCGAGGGGGACTTTGTAGTTAATGTCTCACCATTAGAAGTCGGTTGGCAACTGGACCAACAGATTTGGAGTCGTTGCGTTGGTGCAGTGTTAGTATCTGCGACCATGAGAGCACTCAACTCTTTCAGCTTTTTTTGTCATCAATCAGGTATCAGCCAAAAAGCAGAAGATGGCGTACAATTTCTTGCTTTGGCATCGCCGTTTGATTATCAGAACCAAGCTGAATTAGTGGTACCTGCAATGAAGTACGAACCACAAGCACCTCAGTTTACCGAATATCTTATTGAAATTTTGCCTAAGGTAATAGAAGACAACAAAGCCAATCTCATTCTATTCTCTTCTTATTGGCAAATGAACCAAGTGGCCGAGGCTTTGGCAACAGATTTCGTTAAAAAGTCGTGGGCGTTACAGGTTCAAGGGGATACCTCACGAACTGAAATCCTAAAAAAACATAAAAAGCTCATAGACCAAGGTAAAACCAGCGTTCTTTTTGGAACGGGTAGCTTTTCTGAAGGTCTTGATCTGCCTGGCGAGCTGCTTGAAAACCTTGTTATTACCAAGATCCCTTTTGGTGTTCCTACCTCTCCTGTAGAGCGGGCACATTCAGAATATATTGAATCTCGTGGCGGTAATCCTTTTATGCAGATTACTGTTCCAGAAGCGAGTAAAAAGCTTATTCAATCTGTGGGTAGATTGCTGCGTAAAGAACGAGATTCTGGTAAAGTCACGATCCTTGATAGACGCATAGTCACGAAGCGATACGGAAAGTCCCTACTCGATTCGCTACCGCCTTTTAAAAGAACAATAAAATACTAATTTTCCTACCCTCGTGGTAGTTATGGGCCTGCCATCGCTAGGCCCTTGCATTCACAACCCAGCATGACTAATCCCTCGATTCTTCATGTGGCTGCCCGAACGGCCGATAACGAGAACACTAGCTATTTATGGAAATGATTGAGCCAACCATGTTGGTCATACTTGCCTTGGTTGCATTTGCTGCAGGCTTTATTGATGCTGTCGCCGGTGGCGGAGGGATGTTAACTGTACCAGCTTTGCTATCGCTTGGTTTACCGCCACACATTGCACTCGGCACTAATAAGCTGGCCGCAACATTCGCCTCATCAACAGCCGCTTTTACTTACTATCGCAAGAAGCTGTTCAAACCTGAATGTTGGGTCAATGCTTTCATATCTACTTTAATAGGTGCAACAATCGGCACCCTGACTGTTGATGCCATAAGCACAGAGTGGTTAGAGAAGGTATTACCGCTAGTCATTCTTGCAGCAGCGGTCTATACCATTTTTCACAAAACTCCAGATGTGAGCCATAATGTGTCTCCTAAACCGTGCCCAGTACTTAAGAGAAAGCAAAAGTACCAAGGATTCATTCTCGGCTTTTATGATGGTGTTGCTGGTCCAGGAACCGGTGCTTTTTGGACTGTGAGCTCGATGGCGCTTTATCGTCTCAATATCTTACTTGCTTCTGGTCTATCTAAAGCCATGAACTTTACCAGTAACTTTACGTCTTTGGTGACCTTCGCGATTCTCGGTCATATTGATTGGGTTCTTGGTTTAACCATGGGGCTTTGTTTGATGGCTGGTGCATTTGTTGGGGCACATTCTGCTATTCGTTTCGGTGCTACATTTATACGACCTGTTTTTGTTACTGTTGTAAGCGTACTTGCGATTAAGCTGGCTTACGAAGCTTGGTTTGTAACCTTATAGCCCAGTCGCCCAAGGTAAGTAAAATGAATCATTTCTCTAAATTAAAAAGCGTCATTGATACCTTAATTGGCCATTGCTCGCAGGTTGATAAATCTCGAGGGGCTTATCATCAAGCCTTGTTTGATAGAACCTTGTTTAAGTGCAGCTCTTCTATTTTACTGCCCTACGCACTCGAAGCTCAGACAACGTACCGCACCATATTGCAAGAGCAGGCCAATAATCAGCTCACTGCATCTCGCGCGACTTACCTGACAGAAAAACTCACTAATCAGATAGCTGCAATCCAAAGAGAACTAGCCAATCATGATTTAAGGTTAGATCGGAAAAGTAAGTCAGGGAAAAACCTTAACGACCTATATAACGAACTCGCTCAGCATCAAGATTGGCAAAAACGATTGGTCGATTTAGTACGAATACGCAAGTTAGCGTTTGAATCTGCGCCTCGCCACAGTAAGAAAAAAGCGGATGAGGCTTGGCAATTAGCAAAAGAACGATTAGAACGCTGCGAAGAGTCAATGAAAAATATTGAGAGACTGATTAACTTAGAGAACCCCAAGCGAAATGAACACTGATAACCCATCATCACCACTGGATAATGCCCCAGAAGAAGTTAAGTTAGCTGTCGACCTGATCTATCTGCTCGAAAGCAACGAAATCGACCCAAAGGTTGCGTTAGAAGCAATTAAGATTGTCCAACAAGATTTACAAGCCAAACTAGCATCTAGCATCTAGCATTTAGCATTTAGCATTTAGCATTTAGCATTTAACATAAAAACATACAGGATTCACATGTACCAACTTAGCTTTTCTATGCCCGAGTTTCTTGAAAACTACTGGCATAAAAAACCAACCATCTTGAAAGGTGGCTTCCAAAATTTCATCGACCCAATTTCGCCGGAAGAACTTGCTGGTTTATCGATGGAAGAAGAAGTGGATTCTCGCTTTGTCTCTAACCTCAACAACCAATGGACTGCAGAACATGGTCCATTCTCAGAAGAGAAATTTGGCGAACTCACTGAAACACATTGGCAATTGATCGTTCAAGCAGCTAACCACTGGCACCAAGGAGCCAATCAGCTGACTGAAGCGTTCCAAGCGTTACCAAACTGGTTATTCGACGATCTAATGATCTGCTATTCAGCACCAGAAGGTGGCGTAGGCCCCCATATTGATCAATATGACGTATTCATCATTCAAGGCCAAGGTAAACGTCAGTGGAAGGTTGGCGCGAAAGATGTTGGCCAATACAAAGAGACAGTCCAAGCTTCTGCACTTCGTCAAATCGAAGGTTTTGAACCGATCATTGATGAAACTTTAGAGCCGGGCGATATCCTTTATATCCCACCGGGTTTCCCGCATGAAGGCAACACGTTAGAGCCGTCAATGAGCTACTCTATTGGCTATCGCTCCCCTAAAGAACAAGAGCTAATCAGCAACTTCGCCGATTTTGTACTTGCTCATGATATGGGTGACGTTCATCTTCACGATCCAGAATTCAAAACGCAAGATGGTTACGGCAAGATTCGTTCATCGGATTTAAGCAATCTAACTGACATGTTGAAATCTGCACTAGAGCAACCTGAAACCATCAGCGAATTCATGGGATGTTTGCTAAGCCAATCACGCCACCAGCTTGATATCGTCGCTCCTGAGCCATTCTGGACAGAAGAAGAGATCGCTCAGCACTTAGAGTCAGAAGGCGAGATTTGTCGAGTATCGGGCTTAAAAGCGCTCTACCATGAGAATGAAAGCAACACAGCTTACATCAATGGGGAAGTCGTTAAAGTTGAACAGGCTGATTCTTCGCTACTAAACGTACTGTGTGATGATTCGGTAATTAACTCAACAACTAATCTTTCTCCTTCAGGTGTAACCGTCGTGACGGAACTGGTGAATAAAGGTTACTGGTTTATCGAAGACTAACTTCGTTCATCGGTTTCGCGGATATCGCCAAGCCCTAAAGCGTTAGAGCCCAAGAAAAATAAAAGGGACAAATGAAATCTTCATTTGTCCCTTTTTCTATTCAATTGTTAACTAAGCTTAAAAGCTATACAGTGAACAACTAGACTAAACCTTGAACTGATTAACCAATTTCTGCTGCTGTTGGGACAGTTGATCAATTTCGCTACCCACTTGTTCAGAAGCTGCGGCTTGATCCAAGATCTTCGCACTCAAATCACGGATATTAACGACACTTTGGTTCACTTCACCGGAAACCGATTGTTGCTCTTCTGCCGCTCTCACGATCTGGTTGTTCATATCACTGATCGCTTCTATAGAAGTAAAGATCGAACCCAGATCTTCGACCGCTTTTTGAACATGTAATGCCGTGTCGTTAGCGAGAATATTACCTTCTTGTATCGCTTCAACGACATCTTGAGTGCCCGCGTGGACTTTGTCGATCACCGCTCTGATTTCACCAACCGATGACTGTGTGCGGCTTGCGAGATTTCTTACCTCATCAGCAACGACGGCAAAACCTCGACCTTGCTCACCTGCACGAGCCGCTTCAATCGCGGCATTCAATGCCAGTAAGTTGGTTTGCTCAGAGATCCCTTCAATCACACTTAAGATCTCAGTGATGTTACCGTTATTTTTAGCCAACTCTTCAACAATAGGCACGGCGCTCGACATACGATCCACCAGCTTTCTCATTTCACCGGCAGAAAGTTCGATAACCTGTTGGCCTTGCTGAGCAGAACGATTCGCTTCACAAGCGGCATCAACGGCTATTTCAGCATTTTGTACCACTAAGCCCGAAGTCTGAGTCATCTCTTCTGCCGCGGTCGCCACAAGATCCACTTCTTTAAACTGAGACTCACTACTTTCACGAGTACTTGATGCCGAGGCCTTCGCTTGGCTTGTCGTGCTCGCCACTTGCTCAGTGGTCTGAATCACCTCTTTAATCGTGTGTTGAAGCTTGTCTAAGAACAGGTTAAACCCTTGTGACAACTGACCAATTTCGTCTTGAGATTTCACTTCCAAGCGTTGCGTTAAATCACCTTCACCAGAAGCAATATCGTTCAGTCTCTCAACCACCTGTCGAATAGGCTTAACAATGGACAGTGAAGCAAAAGCAATGATAGCTAGACCGAAAAGAATAAAGCTAATACCCGCAATCACTTCAGTCTTAATACCTTCACTTAGCTTAGTACTAATAATGGCATCCAATTGATTCGCGTCAGCAACCACACTCTCTCTTGGAATCTCAAACAGCACACCCCAAGTTTGGTTGGCGGCAACAACAGGTGCAAATGCGAGTAACCACTCACCATTCTCACTCCATTGAGTCGTGACTTCGCCACCAAAGATAAAGTCCGTCATTAGATCACTACTTGTATTGTTGCTTTGAAAACTCGAACCAACCGCAATACTTTGATCATCAGAAGCGATAACGGAACCGTCTAAGCTAACGACGTAAACCGCGCCTGCACCTTCAAACAAGCTTTGATCCGATTGAGTGACAACATTGGTTAAACCATCGAGCCTTAAGTCGATGCCCAAAAAACCAATCGCCACATCATCAACGATGATAGGCACCGAAATCGAAGACGTAAGCAGTTCTTGACCACCGCTACTCACAACTCTTGGCGTACTAATACACGTTTGTCCAGATGACAAAGGACAGAAAAAGCGTTCGCTATTGCTGTTATCACTCAATGTTGATTCTGATAACACGTTTGGAAGAACATTCTCACCATTATCTGCGACCTTCCAATAAGGAGCAAAACGCCCTCTTTCATTCGAGCCGACATAATCCGCATCGACATAATTCGCATCTTCAGCATCAAGTAAATCGGGCTTGAAGACTAGGTAAGCCCCTTGAATAGAATCAAAGTTCAAAACGGAACGACGAACCATTTCATCTAACGCAGTACGAAGCTCTTCACTTGGGGTAAAGTTTTCGTCTGCGTTGTTCTTTAGAAACTGAGCACTAGAAGCCAACATTTCTGCTCGATAAATAGCTTCATCGACATAACGTTGAGTTTCCTGAGCATTAAGCTGAGAAACGGATGCCAACAACTGTTGAGTTTTGTTAATCACTGATTCTGAGCTTTGAGATTTTATGACCTGTTGATTGCTCGTCGCGTTGTAGATCGAGAAACCAATGAGAGACAGTGACGTAATGATTAAACAACAACCTGCTAAGAGGGTTATTTTCCACTGTACTGATAGAGAGCGCATTTAATATCCTTATTTAAGCCAAAAGACTTCCATAACCGTAACCATCACATTAGTAACAAACTGCTATGCACAATGTGAATGAGTTAGACGAATAGCTTAGCGGATAATTACAGCACAAATTACGTGCATATAAAACGAAAGTTTATAGAAATGTTAATAAATCGTGTATTTTGTCTGTTATTGCTTTGATTTCAAGAGCTTTCAGCTTGTCAGACTTAGGCTTCTTTGTGCCTAAGCTTCCGGTCATGAATAACGCAAATTGCTTCAGAGCAGTTGCAACATTTCAAGGAAGCCTATGACTCCTTTTTATTTTATAACCTCAATAAATTCGGATTAGTTTTTAGGCTCTTCTCCGCTTAGATGAGCTTGATTTCTGGGTAAAAGGTAGAGTGAGTTTC
>NZ_JBFSTC010000089.1:0-24561 GCF_041466605.1 Vibrio sp. 10N.247.310.17
ATCACTTACTACCGTTTTTGTTTTAAGTTCCCGCTAATCCGCGATGAACCTAAAAAAAGCCTAACTTAAAGTTAGGCTTTTTATTCAATCAACGTATTTTAGCACGAGGCTTTTAACCGATATTATTGTGCAGGAGCTGCTTCAGCGTTATCGATGTTTAGTAGTTCTACTTCGAATACTAGCGTTGAGTTAGCTGGGATAGTCGGTGTATCTTGCTCACCGTATGCTAGCTCTGGCGGGATAACGAACTTGTACTTAGAACCCACTTGCATCAGTTGTACACCTTCAGTCCAACCTGGGATTACGCGGTTTAGTGGGAATGTTGCTGGTTCGCCACGATCGTAAGAGCTGTCGAACTGAGTACCGTCTGTTAGCGTACCTTTGTAGTGTACTTGAACCGTATCAGTGTCTTTTGGAGAAGCGCCTTCACCAGCCGTCATTACTTGGTAAAGTAGACCAGATTCAGTTTGCTTAACGCCTTCAGTTTTAGCGAACTCAGCGCGGAAGTCATCACCCGCTTTCTTCACTTCTGCAGACTTTTCTGCCGCTTGTGCTTGCATCGTTTCAGCAACACGCTTGTCTAGAGCTTCAAGAGCTGCACGAGTCTCTTCTTCGTTAAGTGCCGTCTTCTCTGCGAATACGTCTTCGATACCTTGAAGAACCATCGCTTTGTCTAGGTTAATACCTAGCTCGCTTGGCTTATCAATGCTTGTGCTTAAGTAGTTAGCGAAAGATACACCGATTGCGTATGCCGCTTTGTCATCTTCTGTTTTAAAGTTTACTGCTGCAACTTTAACTTCTTCTACCTGTGGAGCTTCTGCCTTTGGTTCTTCTTTCTGACAACCAACTGCTAGCATAACCGTTGCGGCAAGCAGTGATACTTTTAAAACTGATTTCATTGAATTCTCCAATTAATGGCCAAGCCATTGGTTATTGTGCACAAATCTAATGATTAGATTGGTGTGAATACGTTAGTTATAACAATATACTAGTCATATGTCTTTCGACACAAACCGGATTATTGGATGTGATGCGAATATTTTTCCACTCATTGCTATGTACGATTGTCATCACCTTGTTAAATGGCTGCTTTTTCTTCCAAGATGATGACCAACGCTGGGAAATTGAACCCAACGGCGCCACCAGCTTTGCCCTAAGTAGAGGTGGACGCTTCGCGCTGCTCTACTCGCAGCAAAAACAGCTGCTCCTTTGGGATCTTGCCCAGAACAAAGAACTGGCTCAGCTTGGTCCACAAGATCAATCCGAAAATCAAGTATCGCGTATTCGCATCTCTGACAATGGTCGCTTTGCCATTACCGCCAGTCAGATGAATTTCGCCGTTTGGGACTTATCTTGGACACAAGCTGAAGGGCTATGGTCGATTTCCGATGGCTTAATTCGCGATGTTGATATCTCTAGCAACGGTGAAAAAGTACTGCTGGGCCTATCTAATGGCAAAGCTATCTATGTGGACTTAGTCACCGGACGCCGTCTGGAGTTCCTCGCTCACCGAGAAAAAGTTAATTCCGTCTCCCTATCTTCGAATGGGCGCTACGCATTATCAGGCGGTAACGACTATAAAGCTTACCTTTGGGATACCGAATCAGGCTTGGTATTGCGTACATTCGAGCACGAACAAAGAGTCGTACGAGTTGCCTTACAACGAGATGGAGAGCTAGCTTTTACCTCCGATGGAGGGAATCAAGCGATGATCTGGGATCTTGAGACAGGTGAACCTCAAGCTCAATTGCAGAGCTGGTCTCGACAGCTAATTTTCTCCAGTGCTCGCTTTTCTGATGACGGCAGTATGTTGGTAACAGGTACGCCATCTAGCCAAGTGAGCGTGTGGAATACTCAAGATGGCAAACGCATTTCTCGCCACGACGCCGAGCCATTAAAAGATGCTCGCCCTCCTCGTGCGGTAGTGTATGATGCAGCCTTTGATGATAAGAACCGTGTGATATCGGGCACCTCTGCGGGCATTGCCCAAGCTTGGAATGTGGATTAAGAACGATGACAGAAAAGCGAGTTGAACAATTAGAAAGCCGCGTGAATGACCTAGAATGTCAGTTGGCTTTCCAAGAGCAAACCATTGAAGAACTTAATGAAGCGCTTAGCCAACAACAGATGTTGATCACGAGAATGCAAGACCAGATGAAGTTCGTGGTTGGCAAAGTAAAAAATATGGATGGCTCAAACCTCGCTGACGCATCAGAAGAGACGCCCCCTCCACACTATTAAGTGCGCTTTAAAGATAACGAATTAGTTCTAGTGACGCATATCGTTAGTTTTTCGTCCTCAATGTGTAAACACATTTCAGGACGGGACATAGAAAACCAAAAGGGCGACAGATACTTATCTGTCGCCCTTTTGTTTGTTTAATCTGCGCTAATTCAACTAAAGTCAGTTAAGCCAATACAAACTTAGTCATCGGCATAAATTTTTACTTCCACGCAGCCATTAGTATCAACACTCGCACGGTACATTCCTGAACTGTTCATACCGAAATGAATATCACCTTGTCCATCGATAGCAATCAAGCCTCCTTCACCACCCATGGTTTTCAATTCACCTTGAATTATCGTTTCACAAGCCGTATGCACATCTTCCTTGAGATAACGCATTCGTGCCGCCACATCACTGGCAACCATCTTTCTAAGGAAGAACTCCCCCATACCTGTTGTTGAAACGGCCACATTGCCATTTTCAGCAACAGTGCCTGCACCGATGATTGGAGAATCTCCCACACGACCGTATTTTTTATTGGTTACGCCACCAGTGCTGGTTGCGGCTGCTAAGTTTCCGGCTTGGTCTAATGCGACCGCGCCAACCGTGCCGTACTTTTTATCATCTGGATATTTATCAGCTTGCTCTTCATCATATTTCGCTTCAGACAAAGCAAAAATACCTTTCTCTTTCATCGACTGAAGTTGGTCATAACGACGCTCAGTAAAGAAGTAATCTTGCTCGGTGAAAGTATGGTCATACTCAAACGCAAACTTCTCGGCGCCTTCACCAATCAGTAGCACATGGTCGCTTTTAAGCATCACATCACGCGCAAGCTCAATTGGATTTTTGATATGGCGGACACCGGCAATAGCCCCCGCATCCATTTCACGACCGTGCATCACAGAAGCATCCATCTCAACAAATTCATCATGAGTTAGAACTGAACCTTTACCTGCATTAAAGTGGGGACTGTCTTCCATCACCTTAACTGAAGCAACCACTGCATCTAGCGCATCGCCACCCGACTGTAATACTTGATAGCCAGCCAAAACCGATTTTTCCAAAGCCTCGGTAATACCCGTTTTTAATTCATCACTCATTTGCTCTCGTAAGATGGTGCCTGCACCACCATGAATGGCAATTGAAAAAGGCTGTGACATACAAACTCTCCACTGACGTCGACTTATAATGTTGTGCTATCAATACCACATCCATGGTTTGATGTCTGATAGCGAAAACCAAACTATTTACGAACGCTTAGATTTGCGGACACTAAGATTTGCAGACAATTAGTTTGGTAGACGGAAAGCCAGCTCAAAAAGCTAGCACCCTAAACGAAAAAAACCTCCACAAGGGAGGCTTTCAATATTCTTAAACTAAACCGTTAATTCGGTATTAGTGAGAACCACAGCTACCGCCGCCGCAGCAGCCGTCTTTTTTCTCTTCAGCATGGTCATGGCCTTCGCCACCACAGCAACCACCTTCGTGATCATGATCGTGGTCGTGACCGCCACAGCCGCCTTCTTGGTGTACGTGACCGTGTTGAACTTCTTCTTCAGTCGCTTCACGAACCGCTACAACTTCAACGTCAAACGTTAGAGTTTGGCCAGCTAGCATGTGGTTACCGTCAACAACAACTTCGTCGCCATCTACTTCAGTAACTTCAACTGGGATTGGACCTTGGTCAGTATCCGCTAGGAAACGCATGCCAACTTCGATTTGCTCAACACCTTGGAATACGTCTGCAGGAACACGTTGAACTAGGTCATCGTTGTGCTCGCCGTAAGCGTCTTCTGGAGTAACAGTTGCTGAGAACTTGTCGCCAGCGACTTTGCCTTCAAGCTCTTTTTCAAGACCTGTAATTAGGTTGTTGTGACCGTGAAGGTAATCTAGTGGAGCTTCTGCAATTGATTGATCAACTACTACGCCATCTTCAAGTTTCACTTGATATGCAACACTAACTACTACGTTCTTTTCAATTTTCATGAGAGCTCCAAGGAGGTTTGGACTAAGCTCGAACAGTTGAGCTTAGGAAAAATTCTGTACCCGGATATTATGGGGATCAATTGACGAAACTCAATCACTCAGGCTTAAAAATACCGATCATTTCTTGATTCGCGTGTTCAGATTTCTCTACAGTTTTCGGTTTACGCTGTTCTGTGAAGTCACAATCGACACATTCCACCAGCTCGATATTATTTTCAATCCACCAGCGGAGTGTGTCTTGAGTCTTGCAGCTTGGGCAGCTCGCCCCTGCGATAAAGCGTTTTTTCTGTTTCACGTTGATATCCTTTACTACTCTGGATTCGCAGTTCTTCCGCTCTAGCTCTATTAAAGACAAAGCAGAGACCACGTTTATTATTAGATCAGTTATCTAGACTTTTATTTCTAGAGCTCAAGCTATATGTCTATGCCCAAGCTTCATTTCTAAGCTCAAGCATTAGTTATCACTTCAAGCTACTGCCAATAGTTTCGAGATTGGTGATCGTTTTCCATCTCGTGTCCAAAAATCTCTTCAAGCTCTTTGCGAGCCTCTTTCGCTCTTTGGGCTAACTCAGCATCTTCGTTATGCTGAGGCAGCAACTCTTTCAGCATACCATTATCCAGTTTCCTAAAGTGTGCTTCTGCTCGCTTCGCTTTATATGGATGCATGCCAAGTTCAGTCAATGTTTGACGACCTAAATCCAGAGCACCAAGGAAGGTTTCACGCGAGTAGTTGCTCACACCGTGGTTAAGTAATTGATACGCTTCAACACGGCTTCGAGCACGCGCTAAAATCTTTAACTGTGGGAAATGCTGCTTACACAAGTCGACAGTTTTCATGATTTCGTCTGGAGAGTCGGTACACAACACGATCGCTTCCGCTTTATCAGCTCCGGCTGCGCGTAATAATTCAAGATGAGTCGAGTCACCGTAAAACACCTTGTAGCCGAACTTCCTAAGGATATGTATTTGGCTGGCATCACTTTCAAGGACGGTGATACGAATCTTGTTGGCATACATCAGACGACCAATGATCTGACCGAAACGACCAAAGCCTGCAATGATCACTCGAGGGCTACGATCAACCACATCCGAAGACATCGCACTTTCGCTGATTTGGTTCAGCTGACGAGCAAAGAATCGGTCTTGCAGCTTAAGCATCAGCGGCGTGGTCACCATAGACAGGCTCACTACCACCAGTAAGAACGACACCTGTTCGCCACTTAAGATGCCTTGTGCACTCGCAGCGGTAAAAATTACGAAGGCAAACTCACCACCTTGGCTGAGAATCATCGCCATTCGGCTGCGCGCTTTAGCTTGAGTGCCGAAGATACGAGCCAGCGCATACAGCACCAAACCTTTCAATATGACCAGAGACGACACTGCGATAAGTATTGCGAATGGGCTTTCTGCCAATAAACCTAGGTTTACTGCCATACCCACAGAGATAAAGAACAGACCAAGCAGTAACCCTTTGAATGGGTCAATCGCAATTTCTAACTCGTGTCGATATTCACTTTCAGCCAGAAGTACGCCCGCCAAGAAAGTACCTAATGCCATCGACAAACCAATCTGCTGCATGATGACGGCAATACCAATCACCAATAACAGCGCTGCTACCGTGAACAACTCACGCACACCGCTCATGACTACATATCGGAACAGTGGTCTCAACAAGAAGTGACCACCGACAAGCAAGCCAATCACACCGCCTAGCATCCACAACATGTCAGCCCAACTGCCGCCCGTATTGCCAGCAAGCAAAGGCAGCATCGCCAACATAGGGATTACGGCAATATCTTGGAAAAGTAATACCGCAAAGCCTGACTGCCCTGCTTCTTTGCCACCAAGCTCTCGCTCTTCAATAACACGCAACGCAATAGCGGTCGAAGACAAAGCTAAACCCATGCCGATGACTAAGCTAGTTTGCCAAGTTAAACCAAACATACACGCGATGGCGGTAATAATCAGAGTGGTGATCAGCACTTGCGCGCCACCGAGTCCTAGAATGGGGGCTCGCATCTGCCACAGTTTTTTCGGATTAAGTTCGAGACCAATCAAGAAGAGCAGCAGTACCACCCCGAATTCGGAGAAGTGTAGAATCGCCTCTACATCACTGATTAAACCAAGCCCCCATGGGCCAATCGCCACACCCGCTAATAAGTAACCGAGTACCGACCCTAATCCAGCGCGCTGTGCGATAGGAACCGCAACTACAGCAGCTGCTAAAAATATAACGCTACTTTGTAGAAAATCGTTAGTCAGAGCCATCATTCGCTCCTATATCTTGTAGCGGGTCTCGCAACCAATTTCGATACGCTTCTGCGTGTTGGTAACGCGTCATATCGGTGACATTTCGTGCCCAGTGTAAAACCAAAGGGGATATCCAGTGCATCTGACACAAAGCAGCCGTTAGCTCGAATGGTTGCAAAATCTCTTGTAATGGATATTTATTATAGCCTGCGGCACCAAACGCCTCTTCTTTACCACCGGTAGTAATCACACTGCGCCAGTGTTTACCTTTAAGCGCACTTTGCTCACCAAACGCAAAACCCTTGCCTAATACTCGGTCAAACCACTCTTTAAGCAGTGATGGGCAGGAATACATAAACAAAGGGTGTTGGAACACGATCACATCAAATTCAAGCAGCAATGCATGCTCAGAAGGCACATCAATAAAGAAGTCAGGATAGATGGCGTAGAGATCGTGGACTTTGACATTCCCAAGCGACTCTATCTTTTTAACCATGATCTGGTTAGCGATAGAGGTTTGCGGCTCTGGGTGCGCATAGATGACCAGCACCTTTGGCACGGGGTTGTCTGTCGAGGGAGTATTACTCATTCCTTTGAAACATTCCTTTGAAGGCTAAACGGTGGCAAGGCCACAAGAATTTAAGCAAAAGTTACTAATATGTTATTGGCATCATAACGCAAATTGCATTGTGATCGACTTTTATCTGGTTTCAGCCTACTATGCAGGCGTCTGTTCACCTCTAATTTCTATGCTATTTCAATTATGATTACTTTCTCTGATATTCAATTGCTACGCGGCGGTAAGCCACTCCTCGACCAAGCATCTGCGACTTTTCACCCTGGCGACAAGATCGGTTTGGTTGGTAAGAATGGCTGTGGTAAATCTACGCTGTTCGCCCTAATTAAGGACGAACTGTCTATTGATGCTGGCTCATTCAGTAAACCAGCCCATTGGGAAATGGCTTGGGTTGCTCAAGAAACACCTGCATTAGAAAGAACAGCAATTGAATACGTGATTGATGGCGACCGTGAATACCGTGGCCTTGAAGATCAACTTGAGAAAGCCGAACAAGCCGACAACGGCACATTAGTCGCAGAGATCCATGGCAAGATTGAAACCATTGGTGGTTATAGCATCAAAGCACGCGCGGCTGAGCTGTTAGACGGCCTGGGCTTTCGCCAAGAACAAATGACATGGAACCTGACTCAATTTTCAGGGGGTTGGCGTATGCGTTTGAACCTAGCGCAAGCCCTACTGTGTCGCAGTGACCTACTGTTACTCGATGAGCCAACCAACCACTTGGATTTAGACGCTGTAATGTGGCTAGAGCGCTGGTTACAAAACTACCCAGGCACACTCGTTCTTATCTCACACGATAGGGACTTCTTGGATCCTATCGTCAACCGCATCGTGCATGTTGAAAATCAACTGCTCAATGAATACACCGGTAACTACTCGTCGTTCGAAACCCAACGAGCGCAAAAGCTAATTCTGCAACAAGCGATGTACCAAAAGCAGCAGAAACAAATGTCGCACATGCAGAGCTACATTGACCGTTTCCGTTATAAAGCTTCAAAAGCTCGCCAAGCGCAAAGCCGTATTAAAGCGCTAGAGAAAATGGAACAAGTACTGCCCGCTCAGTTTGATAACCCTTTCAGCTTTGAATTTAGAGAACCAGACGCACTACCAAACCCAATCATGATGATGGACGAGGTATCGGCGGGTTACGATGACAATCTGATTCTAGAGAAGATTCGCTTGAACCTAGTGCCGGGCAGCCGTATTGGTCTACTTGGTCGAAATGGTGCTGGTAAATCAACGCTGATTAAACTGCTTTCTGGCGAACTGAAACAGCAAGGTGGTGAGCTGAGCTATTCGCAAGGCGTTAAAATGGGTTACTTTGCACAGCACCAATTAGAGACTCTGCACCCTGAAGAGACACCACTTCAACACATGATGCAGATTGCGCCAAAACACACCGAGCAACAACTGCGTGACTACCTAGGTAGCTTTGGCTTCCAAGGTGAAAAAGCACTCGACAAGGTGGCGCCATTCTCGGGAGGTGAAAAAGCGCGTTTAGTATTAGCGCTACTGGTATGGCAAAAGCCGAACCTGTTGCTACTCGATGAACCAACCAACCACTTGGATCTCGATATGCGTCAGGCACTAACGTTTGCATTACAGACGTTTGAAGGCGCGATGGTTATCGTATCGCACGACCGCTACCTACTTCGTGCCACTACTGATGATTTATACCTTGTACACGACCGTCAAGTTGCACCGTTTGATGGTGACCTTAGCGATTACTACAAGTGGCTAACCGAACAACAGAAAGTTGAGCGCAAAGAAGCACAAGCATTGGCACCAGCAAAAGATGGCGCCAACAGTGCTGCAGCAAAAAAAGATCAGAAACGTAAAGAAGCAGAGTTCAGAAAACTGACGGCACCCATTCGTAAAAAGCTGACTCAATTTGAAAAGCAGATGGATAAATTAACGTTGGCTCTTGAAGAAGCCGAGCAAGAATTATCCGATACTTCACTGTATGAAGCTGAAAATAAGGCTAAACTGAATAAAGTACTCGCTCTACAAGCGAGCAGTAAGTCACAGCTAGAAGAAGTTGAAATGGATTGGATGTCCACTCAAGAAGAGCTTGAGCAGATGGAACTGGATATGGATAGCTTATGAGCCCAGAGCACGCACCAATATCACTAACACTGGAACGACTATGGCAATTTAGCCTTCAGTATTACAGTGTGCGCGGTGTTAAGGATGCGTGCTTAGCTTTGCAAAACCAATTCCATGGCAACGTCAATCTACTGCTGCTTCTCAAATGGCTTGATGAGCAGCAACTCTCTTTCGCTGAGGAGGAGTGGCACAAGGTGCAACAATGCTTAAGTCGCTCTGAAACCTTGCTTCATAGTTATCGAGAGCTGCGTAAACACCTCAAAGCACACGTTGTTGATTCACTCTACCGTGAAGCCTTACAATTTGAGCTGCAGCTTGAAAAGCAACAACAGTCCGATCTCGTCGACTGCATTAAGTCTCTTCAACTTACAGCGAACCAACAATCACCGCTCGCTTTACAGTACTGTCGTTTATTAGGGGCGGAAAACCTCTACGACGCTTTTTCTGAACCAGCACCACAGCCCTAACGCATTTCCTTTTCCTTTTATTCAATCAAGCTCCAAGCTTAACTGCGCTCGCTCGTTACCATGATCGCATGCTGACTAAAACACATTTGGGGGAGTCTTTAATACGCCCAACCTTGATATTATTCAACCAGTTACCCATCACCTGTTTTGGTCGATCATATCAGTGAAACCCTTGCGCTTATGCTAAGAATCAACCAAGCTCAAATAAAAACGTGGGCGTTTCGCTAAAAGCTCAACACTTTATCAAAGCCCATAAAAGAAGCATGGACTGTTTTTATGACAATATTTACCGCTGCCGCTGGCCTATCGAATCCACATTTACAAACCTTAGTGCCAAGATTTATTAGAAAGCAGGCGTTGTTTGCTCCTCAATGGCAGACCTTAGAAACTCCCGACGGCGATTTCCTAGACCTTGCATGGAGTGAATCGCCAGACGGTGACACGCCAAGCAATGATGATAAAAGTAACAAGCCAATATTCGTTCTATTCCACGGATTAGAAGGGAGCTTTGAGAGCCCTTACGCCAACGGGCTGATGAACGCATTTGCTAAAGATGGTTGGCTATCAGTGATGATGCACTTTAGAGGTTGCAGCGGAAAACCAAATCGCTTGGCTCGTGCATACCATTCAGGTGAAGTCGAAGATGCGCGCTTTTTCCTAAGGCATCTGCACGCGCAGTTCCCCAGCAACCCCAAAGTTGCAGTTGGTATCTCTTTGGGTGGTAACATGCTGGCGAATTATTTGGCTGAGTATGCCGACGACCCATTGCTGTCGGCGGCGACCATAGTATCAGCTCCATTTGACTTGGCTTGTTGTTCTAGTCGCATTGAGCAGGGCTTCTCCAAGCTCTATAAGAAGTATCTACTCAACTCTCTAAAATCAAACGCCTTGAAAAAAGTTAACCTGCTACAGGAAAAGCTGGGGGTCACAGCGGAAACCATTAAGAAGATCACCAAACTGTATGAGTTTGATGAACAAATCACGGCGCCTCTGCATGGGTTCAAAAATGCCCAAGATTATTATGCGCAATGCTCCGCACTGCCTAAACTCAAGAAGATCAAACTACCAACTCAGATCATTCATGCCAAGGACGATCCTTTCATGACCGATGATGTGATTCCAAAGTTCGTTCTGCCTGATAACATCGATTATCGACTGTTTCAAAAAGGCGGTCATGTGGGGTTCATTACCGGCAGCACACTCAAGCCAAGATTTTGGTTAGAAGAAGCATTACCCGCCTACTATGAAAGTCTACAAGATTCGGCATAATGACGAGCCTTAGTAAATAGCAGTAAAAATATTACTAAGCTCACTCATTTCTACAACAATAAACCTATCCATGAACATAAAAGAGAGAAGTATTTATGATCATCCCGTGGCAAGACATTGCGCCAGAGACACTGGAAAACCTCATCAAAGAATTCGTACTGCGTGAAGGTACAGACTATGGTGACGTAGAAGTTTCACTGCAAAACAAAATTGACCAAGTGAAACATCAATTAGCCTCAGGAGAAGTGGGTATCGTGTTTTCTGAACTGCATGAAACCGTTGATATTCAAGTCACAAAACGCTTCTAAGCTGCGCTCATAAAGGAGCCGTGTTATAGTGGTAAACGATTGCTAACAAGTAAGTTACTCAAAAGACAAGGGTTGTCATGTCCGCTAAACATCCAATTATTGCGGTGACGGGTTCATCTGGAGCCGGCACCACCACTACCTCAGAAGCCTTCCGAAAAATGTTCAATATGATGGACGTGAAGGCAGCTTGGGTTGAAGGGGATAGTTTCCATCGCTTCACTCGACCAGAGATGGATGTCGAGATCCGTAAGGCGCGCGAGCAAGGTAAGCACATCAGCTACTTTGGTCCACAAGCTAACGATTTTGGTGCATTAGAAGATTTCTTCCGTCAATACGGCAATGAAGGCACGGGAAAAGTCCGTAGCTATCTGCATACCTTCGATGAAGCCGTGCCTTACAATCAAATGCCCGGCACCTTTACGCCATGGCAAGAGATCCCTGAAAACTCGGATGTGATGTTCTACGAAGGTCTTCACGGTGGCGTGGTCGATGGTGACATCAATGTTTCTCAACACGTCGATCTGCTTATCGGCATGGTACCTATCGTAAACTTGGAGTGGATCCAGAAATTCGTTCGTGACACACGCGATCGTGGTCACTCTCGCGAAGCGGTGATGGATTCTATTGTTCGCTCAATGGATGATTACCTTAACTACATTACCCCGCAGTTTTCGCGTACTCATATCAACTTTCAGCGTGTCCCTACCGTAGATACATCAAATCCACTGAATGCAAAAGGGATCCCAAGTTTAGACGAAAGCTTCGTGGTTATACGTTTGCGCGGCATCAAAAACGTCGATTTCCCTTACCTGTTGGCTATGATTGATGGCTCATTTATGTCACGTCATAACACGCTTGTGGTGCCAGGAGGCAAGATGAGTTTTGCTATGGAGCTCATTGTAAGGCCGATCCTGCAACAACTTATAGAAACCGGGAAAATAGGCTAACAAAACAACATTCTGGTTGATTACTTTTCATACCGTGATCATGTGCACAATTTTGCGTAAAAAATCGTAGCTTGGTCACGATTAAAATCAAGAAATAGTACCTGAAAAAGGATACTATTCTTAAACGAAACACAAGATAGCTTGCAGCACTCAACGAGTGCTCTTATCCTAGCTAGGTCAATTCAGGCTTAGCTAAAATATGGAAAGCGGCAAGCATACCCTGCAGAGGAAGTAAGATATTATGGTTCTAGGTAAACCCCAAACCGATCCAACATTAGAGTGGTTCCTTTCACACTGTCATATTCATAAGTACCCTTCAAAAAGTACTTTGATTCATGCTGGTGAAAAGGCAGAAACCTTGTACTACATCGTTAAAGGTTCTGTGGCAGTTCTTATCAAAGACGAAGAAGGTAAGGAAATGATTCTTTCTTACCTAAACCAAGGCGACTTCATCGGTGAGCTTGGCTTATTCGAAGAAGACCAAGAGCGTACTGCATGGGTTCGTGCAAAATCTCCTTGTGAAGTGGCTGAGATTTCTTTCAAGAAATTCCGTCAACTTATCCAAGTGAACCCAGATATTCTAATGCGTCTTTCAGCACAAATGGCAAACCGTCTACAAGTAACTAGCCAAAAGGTTGGTGACTTAGCGTTCCTTGACGTAACAGGTCGTATCGCTCAAACGCTACTAAACCTAGCAAAACAGCCAGATGCAATGACTCACCCTGACGGCATGCAAATCAAGATCACTCGTCAAGAGATTGGCCAGATCGTTGGTTGTTCTCGTGAGACCGTAGGTCGTATCTTGAAGATGCTAGAAGAGCAGAACCTAATTTCTGCACACGGTAAGACTATCGTGGTATACGGCACTCGTTAATCTCGATTAACTGAACCAAAAATTTGAAAGCCACCAAATGCGAATTTGGTGGCTTTTTTATTTTCTAAATATCTAGAGAACAGATGCGGGAAGCAAAGTTAGAAATCGGACTTCACTATTCTAAAGTATCTCGAAGCGAAGCGTACCCGCACCTCTAGGGCAAAGCCCGTGCTCGTATCTTTCTTTAACCGTTGGTGCTTTCAAAGATCTTGTCAGCTGATGCCGCGACAAATCCGGTATAAAGCTCACCATTGGCCATCGCATAACGCTTAGCGAACTCATAGAAGCCGCCAGGAATCATCTCATTGCCTTCAACAAATGAAACTGGGACTTTATCTGCCATGGTTGATGATTGCTCTAATAAGACCTCTGGAGAGCCTTTCACCTCGCCGCCAGATACATTGATAGTGAATCCCGACTCATTCAGATAGTCATTCACGGCCTGCACTTCATCGAACTTATTTAACTGGTTCACACTCACCGTAAAGTGGTTTGCACCGTAACCATGAGCGGCTAGCCAAGAAGCGTACTCACTCTCTTTTGCTAGCACTTGGAAATCTGCGAAGCTCAAATCCCAAAGACGACCACCAAACAAGAATTCATGACCTTGCAGTTTGCTAGCATCCACTTGCTCAACCAACTTAGCAACGATCTGTTGCAGGTCACTTGAACACTCTTCGACCTTCAACTCACTAATGAACACTTTTGGTTGGTTTGGATCTGGGTGCTCGTAGTGCTTAGCCACTAGCTTCTTGCTCTCAAACAAGTAATCGCCACATGCCTTGTAACCTAACTCAAGGAAAGGCTTGGCCAGTGTTTCAATCCCCAGCGGTGCAACATTAAAAGTACGCAGTGCAATATGATCATTAATCAGGGCTTCGTCTTCTTTCAGCAAGTGATGTACTTTCTCAGCCGATGGGCAAAGCCTGTGAATGTAATCATTCCATAGTGATTTAAAGAGTAGATCGGGCGTCATGGTGACTCCTTGTCAGAGGTTCTAGCAAGCTAGTAATTTGGATTAGAAAGGGAGAGGCTGGACATAGAGTCAGCAGCCATCAGCCTGTGACATACTTGTTCTATTATTATCTACCGCCCAATCGAGGTGTCGGACGTGGGTGAAAAGAGGAAGCGATAACACCGCTTCCTTATTACACAATCAATCAATGAATCTGTTACTCATGAACCTAGAGATCATAAGCTTATGATTCGTCAAGTTAAAGCTTAAAAGCCAAAACTACAGCTCAAGACCTGGGCTAAACGTAGCTGGCAGTTGAGTTTCACCACCTTCCATTGAAGCCATAGGGTAAGCACAGTAGTCCGCCGCGTAGTAAGCACTTGGGCGTAGGTTGCCTGAAGCACCCGGGCCACCAAATGGTGCATCACCACTTGCCCCTGTTAGCTGACGGTTCCGGTTAACAATACCCGCACGGATATGGTCAACGAAGTATTCCCACTCCGAATCATCTGTTGATACTAAGCCAGCAGATAAACCAAAGCGCGTGTCATTAGCCAGTTCAACCGCTTGCTCTAGCGATTGGTAGCGAACCACTTGCAGCAATGGACCGAAGTACTCTTCATCTGGCAGTTCAGCAATGTTGGTTGCATCGATAATACCCGGAGAAACAAACGCCGCTTTGCCCGCTTTTGCTTCGACTAGGCTTACACCACCTAGTGATTGCAGATTAGCTTGCGCGTCCAAAATGAACTTAGCTGCCGATTCAGAGATTTGTGGGCCCATGAAGGGTGCAGGTTCAGCGAATGGCTGATCAACACGAATCTTCAAGGTAGCCGCAACGAGCTTATCGAGCAGTTGATCGCCCTTCTCGCCAATAGGAACATACAAGCGACGAGCACATGTACAGCGTTGACCCGCACTAATAAACGCAGATTGAATAATGGTATAAACCGTCGCGTCGACATCTCCATATTGGTCAGAAATAACCATAGGGTTGTTGCCGCCCATTTCTAACGCCAGCATCTTGCCCGGTTGACCTGCGAATTGACGATGAAGGATATGACCAGTATTAGCACTACCCGTGAATAGCACGCCATCAAGACCTTTAGCATCGGCTAGTGCGATACCTGTCTCTTTCGCGCCTTGCACTAGGTTGATCACGCCAGCAGGAAGGCCAGCTTCTTGCCATAGCTTCATCGCAAACTCACCTGTCCAAGGTGTCTGCTCTGACGGCTTAAATACCACGGTATTACCCGATAGCAGTGCTGGAACAATATGACCGTTAGGTAGGTGACCTGGGAAGTTGTAAGGGCCAAATACCGCCATAACACCTAATGGACGATGACGCAGTACGATTTGGTTACCTGCCGCTTCACGTGAAGCTTCACCAGTACGTTCGTGGTATGCACGAATAGAGATTGCGATCTTGCCCGCCATCGCGCCCGCTTCGGTACGAGTTTCCCAAATCGGCTTACCCGTCTCTTTTGCAATAATCTGTGCTATCTCTTCGCTGTTCTCTTTTACTTTCTCAGCAAAGTTCAACACGATGGCTTCACGCTCTGCAAAGCTCAGTTTCTTCCAAACTAAGAACGCATCACGAGCCGCTGCTACTGCAGATTCAACCTGCGCTGGTGTTGCACTATCGCCTTGCCACACGACTTCATTGTTGTATGGGCTTACTGATGTCATGGCGTCGCCTTGACCTGCCACCCACTGTCCTGCTATCCACTGAGTCATACTTCTATCCTTAAAATCTTCGACAGATAATCGCCGCTCTTATTGAGCCAACATGCGAACGAATTCGCCTTCTTTTACTTCAAGAGCGCTTGCTACTTCAGATGATAAAATCACTGTGTCGCTTGCTTGGTCATACGCGCCTTTCGCGGCTACTGCGCGGAAGTTCTCAAACGAGGTATTACCAATTAGGAAGTCTTTAGAGCTGGAGTGCTCTGCAATTTTCACCTGAGCTCGAATCGCATGACGCACTGATTCAATGTTTCTTAAATCACACTCAACCGTTGGGCCTGCATCAAAGATGTCGACATAACCACGGTTAGTGAAACCTTCACGTTCCAACAACTTAAGTGCTGGGCGTGTATTATCATGTACCTCTCCAATCACCGCCTGAGCTTCTTTGCTCAGTAGGTTCACGTAGATAGGCAGCTTCGGCATTAGGTCAGCAATGAAGCCTTTCTTACCGATACCAGTGAGGTAATCTGCAAGCGTGAAATCAATTGAGAAGAAGTGCTCTTGCAGCCATTGCCAGAAAGGTGAGTTACCTTCCGCATCCGATACGCCACGCATCTCAGCAAAAATCGTTTTAGAGAAACGCTCTGGGTGCTCAGACATGATCAGGAAGCGACACTTCGACATCAAACGACCATTCAATCCACCACGGAAAGCTGGACGCAAGAACAGTGTGCAGATCTCACTGCATCCGGTGTAGTTATTGCCGAAAGTCAGCAGCTTCACGACGTTATTCACGCCAAGCTTTTGCGATGAGTGAACCACTTTGCTGATGTGGTAAGAGTAAAACGGAACATCCCAGCCAATTGAGGCTTCGATGCCTGTGGTACCTGCGACTTCTCCCGTTTCAGTGTCGAAGCCAACCATTAGGTAGCCTTCATCACCGGGTTCAGTCACGTCTTGTTTGGCAAAACTGTATTCAGAGTGAGTAATTCGGTTAGTTAACAGTTCTTCGTTAACCGGAAGAGATGTGAATCCGTGACCAGATTCAACCGCGCAGGTATGCAGCGCATCGTAATCAGATAATTTTATTGGGCGAACAACTAGCATCAATATTCCCTCCAGATGCAAAACAGGCCCAAAACCAGAAGCTTGGGCCTTTAGCAGTACGTCATGGGATCGCTCTAATGGCGACCATCCTATGACGCCGCTCAGGCTAAACTAACGTAGCGATTGCTTTGTCTAGTTTTGATAAACCTTCTTCAATTTCTTGTGTAGTAATAACCAGTGATGGCGTGAAACGAACCACGTTTGCACCCGCAACCAGTACCATCAAACCTTGTTCGCCTGCTGCTACTAATACATCACGAGCACGACCTTGCCATGCTTCATTAAGCGCAGCGCCTAGCAATAGGCCTTTACCGCGAACTTCACTGAATATTTGGTATTTGTCGTTAATCTTAGCTAAACCATCACGGAATAGTGCTTCGCGTTCTTTCACGCCAGCCAACGTTTCAGGTTGGCTTACTACGTCAACAACCGCTTCAGCAACGGCACACGCCAGTGGGTTACCACCGTAAGTCGAACCGTGCGTACCCACTTTTAGGTGTGTTGCAAGTTCAGACGTTGTTAGCATTGCGCCGATCGGGAAACCACCACCTAGTGATTTCGCAGTGCTTAGGATATCAGGTGTTACACCTAGGCCTTGGTAAGCGTAAAAGTTACCCGTACGGCCATTACCTGTTTGCACTTCATCAAAGATAAGCAGCGCATTGTGTTTGTCACACAGTTCACGAACCGTGTTCACGAACTCAGATGTTGGAGAGATGATACCGCCCTCGCCTTGCAGCGGTTCCATCATGATTGCACATGTGCGATCTGAGATGTGCGCTTCTAGCGCTGCAATATCGTTGTAAGGCAGGTGAGTTACATCGCCCGGTTTAGGACCGAAGCCATCAGAGTAAGCCTCTTGACCACCCACCGTTACGGTAAAGAAAGTACGACCGTGGAAACCTTGTTTGAATGCAATGATTTCAGATTTCTCAGGACCGTGAACATCCGCTGCCCAACGACGAGCTAGCTTCAAGGCTGCTTCGTTCGCTTCAGCACCAGAGTTGGCAAAGAATACTTTTTCTGCAAAACATACGTCTGTTAGCTTCTTCGCTAGACGCAGCGCAGGTTCATTGGTCATCACGTTACTTAGGTGCCAAATCTTGTTTGCTTGCTCGGTAACTGCGTTAACCATTGCTGGGTGACAGTGACCCAAACAGCTCACAGCGATACCACCAGCAAAGTCGATATACTCTCGGCCTTGTTGGTCCCAAACGCGTGCGCCTTCCCCTTTTACTGGGATCATTTCCATTGGGTTATAACAAGGCACCATCACCTCATTAAACAGACTACGTTCTACTTTTTTTTCCACTGTCATCGTACATTCCTTCTCGATACCGCAAGCTTCGCAAATAAGCGTACTGGTTTATAAGTGAGACAAAGATATTTTCTCTCGCCATAATCCCGCCGCAGCATTATATTTACATTTAATTAACGTTTTCAATAGTAGATTATTCTTTAGCCATCCCTAACAACCAGCTAAACGTCACTACCTATGACTATTTATGCATCAATCAATCTGTTTTATGAAGCTTTTTTTACCTAAACGCATAATCAGCAATAGCAAACCCTTACTGGCATTGCGGTATATAGGGTTCGAGACGAAATAAGGCGAATAATTTTGCATAGGCTAAAAACTTAGCCTGAAGAGAGAGAAATGTTATAAAAAGTGATCGGCGTCAGAGGAGTAAGAGACGCGTAGCGCCCGAATTTAAACGCTTAACGAATGGGGTAACAGGTTTAACTGGCTTATTTAGACGCAGAAAGAGTCAAATTTAAACACTCAGCGTGCTAAGAAGTTAGCGAGAAGCTGGTGTCCTTGCTCTGTTTTAATCGACTCAGGGTGAAATTGTACGGCATCAATCGGTAAGGTTTTGTGTTGATACCCCATGATCTCATCCATGCTGCCATCTTCAAATTCCGTCCAAGAGGTCAATTCAAAGCAGTCTGGTAGCGTGCCATTTTTCACCACTAGAGAATGGTAACGTGTCACGGTTAGAGGGTTATTAAGCCCTTGAAAAACGCTCTTGCCATTGTGGCGGATTGGGGAGGTTTTACCGTGCATCACTTGTCTGGCTCGCACTACTTCACCACCAAAGACTTGGGCAATGGCTTGATGACCAAGGCACACACCTAAGATCGGCAACTTACCCACGAAGTGTTCAATGACTTGTAGAGAGATTCCCGCATCATCAGGCGTACAAGGACCTGGCGAGATAACTAAATGGCTAGGATTTAGCGCTTCGATGCCCGCAATATCAATCTCATCGTTGCGAACAACTTTTACAGTTACCCCTAACTCACAGAAATACTGATACAAGTTATAGGTAAAAGAGTCGTAGTTATCGATGATAAGTAACATGGGTCGAAATCGTTTGCTAAATACTAAAGGATTGGGAGATATAGGGGCGGTATTGTGCAATATAAAGCAAGAAAGGCAAGTGAAAATGATAAAAAGAAAATCAGCTTTCGCTGCCCTGATAACTTTACACTACAAATACATAAACGTTACTGGCAATGAAGCCAGAGTGATCCACTTAGTCTTCTCAAGACATAGATGTCTCCCATCCCTGCCAAAGTTCCCATAAAAATTAAAACCTTATAAGTTGCGGGTTTTTTATGACATGGTTCTTTTTTTGTGAAAAATAACAACTCAATGAATAATTGTTTGAGTTATCATTAGCGTGAATTTACTGACCTTTAATAGAAAAATGAAAGAGAACAAGCTCGTCTACCTAATTCGTTACATACCGACTATAACTGTGGCTCTATTCTCTATTATCGTCTTTTCGTTATCGGTCAATGATAGTTATCGACGAACCAATCAAGAAATCACTCACATAGAGTCCGATATTGTTGAAGAAAAAAAAGCCTATTTAAAATCTCAAGTCAGCTATGTCAACAAGCAGCTCAACTACTTAGAAGAAACAACAATAACCACACTACGCGACAGTATAAAAACTCATACTCTCCGCACTCACTCCATACTAAATCAACTGTACAAGGACAACCCACAATTAAGTGAACAAGAGTTTACAACCTTGGTTCGTTCGAGTTTGAAAAACTACAGATTCAATGACGGTCGTGGTTACCCTTTTATTTATCACCATGATGGAACTGTTATTTTTCACCCTGTTTTTCCTAGTATGCAAGGAGCCTCTAAATGGGAATTTCAAGATGCTAAAGGACACTTTGTTGCTCAGGAATTAACAAAAAAAGCGATTGAAGAAAAAGAAGGCTTTCATAAATGGTGGTTTCTAAAACCGAATTCATTCGCAAAGCAGTATGAAAAAATCGGCTATATCGTTAATTTCTCGCCATATAATTGGTATATAGGTACGAGTGACTTTATTACAGATGTCCAGGCAGACATTCAAAGTGACGTGCTCGAATGGTTAAGTCAGCTTCAAATTGGTCAACAGAGTAACTTCTACGTTATCGACACTAAAGGCGATGTGCTGGCTCATACCACTCCTAGCTTTATTGACACTAATATCCATAACATTCAAAACATACACTTCCGCACTCAAGCAGTCGCGCTGTTGGAACAATCGGATGTCTATGTTAGACACTTAGCTGCCGACAATCACTCGTTAGAAAACCTTAGTTATGTCATCAAAAATAGTACTTGGGGCTGGACGATAGGCGCGAGCTTTAGTGTCACTGCATTAGAAAGACTTGTTGCTAAAAAAAATGCCGAGTTGATTGAAAAAAGAAATGATGAGCTCAATCGCTTAGCACTCATGTATAGCATAGTCGTTCTATTAGTCGGACTACTCTCATATTATGTAAGCACTCTAGTTTCTCGTCGCTTTGAATCTTATCAAGCTGAAATTCAATCTGACTTTGAAAAGCTCTGTACTGCAAACAGCACGCTGAAACACTTTGCTAATCATGACCAACTGACTGGGCTTTTTAATCGACACTTTTTTGAAGTCTATATGGAGAAAGAGCTGGCCAAAACTCAATCAGATGACGATAAATTTCTTGTCTGTTTTATTGATGTAGATAACTTTAAAAACATCAACGACTACTACGGACACAGTGTTGGAGACGAACTCTTAATACAGATATCTCAAACGCTTAAAAAAGTATGCCCTAATTTTTCAGAAGTGTTCCGGTTCGGAGGTGATGAATTTATTGTTACTTTCCCTGCTCTAAACAGCCTAAAACAGGCAGAAAGCGTCATGAAACTATTTCATGATGAACTTGCGACCAAGTATCAATGCTTTGAGCATGAATTTGATATCAGTTTTAGCTTAGGTGCCGCCTTGTATCCCGATCACGGGCGCACTGTCGATGAGTTACTCGCAAGCTCTGATATTATGCTCCATTCTGTGAAATCAGAAGGCAAAGCAAACTGTGCTATTTTCTCATCAAAAACCTCTGCGAAAAATCAACGTAAGTTTCTGATTGAAGACAATTTACTTACCGCTATAGAAAGAAGAGAAATTTATTTAGATTATCAGCCTCAGTATTGCTTACAGTCTGGAAGGTTATGGGGAATCGAAGCGCTAGCTCGATGGAAAAGCCCAACATTGGGTAACGTTTACCCTGATGAATTTATCTCCGTCGCTGAAGTCAGTGGTCACATACGCGCATTAGGTTGGTATCTTATTGAATTAGCCTACCAACAGTATTCAGAACTCGATTTTCCAGACGATGCTCCTATTTTACTGGCACTGAACTTATCACCAGTTCAAATTGGTGAAACAAACCTTGCTGAAAATATCATTAAAATAACAGAGCGCTACGGTATAAACCCATCCCATATATGCCTAGAAGCCACCGAAGGCATCATGCTAAAAAATCCGGAAGAGGTAGCAAAAGTTGCGTATCAACTTCGTAGTAAAGGGTTTCACTTGGCCTTAGATGATTTTGGTACTGGGTACTCTTCGTTGAAGTATTTGTCATTACTTCCTATTCATGAAATTAAAATAGATCGTAGCTTTATTTGGCAACTTTCAGAATCGAATACCGCTCATGAACTATTAAAAAGCATTGTCGCAATTGGGCGGTCTACAAGAACAAGAACCGTCGCTGAAGGTGTCGAAACCATTGAACAACTAGAATATGTTAAACAATATGGATGTGACATTGTCCAAGGGTACTTATTTTCAAAACCGGTATCACTGGAAAAAGCGATACAAATACGCCAATACGACCTTGAAAAGATGGAATCATACCAATCACAGTAAGTAAGTGTTCAAAAATAGCGCAGGAAAAAAGCTTGAGAACAAGGCGGATTTTTTTGATAAGTAGTTATTCTACAATCAAAAAATCTAACGACGTTATCTAGATTTTTAACAAGCTAGGGTGAACAGTTATTTACTACGATTGGTATCAATGAGTAGCTAAAATATAAACCGCTACCTATAGGTAGCGGTTTATTATGACTCAAAAAGCCTTATTACTTACGACGACGCCACATTGCTAAGCCAAACAATGACATCAATGCACCTAAGCCGAATGAACCACCGACTTTAAGCTCAAGAACTGCCGGATCATGATCCGATGAACGGAAGTGATCTTGGTGCTTCGGCAGATCACCTTTGAACTCTTCGTTGTAATCAAGCAACTTCGATTCACCGCCATTGATGTGCCAGTCAGTCGCATCCACCACCATGTCTTTCAGGCTGTCGCTGATCAACAGGTGATCCAAAGCGCCAACCTCATCATTGTATGAGTAGCTCCAGCTGTCTGGGTGCTTTTGAGCCACAGCATTAATGTAGCCGTAGTTCTTAGTAATCACCGCACCGTTATCGCCAAACTGCTCGACACCGTCAATGTAGGTGTTACGCGCCGCTTTGATTTGCTTACCGTATTTCTCTTCAGAGTAATCCGTCAGTACCAGCATTGGGTCTTCCATGCCGTACGAGTTCATATCACCCAGAATCACTTTATGGCCTTTGATGCCATCTAGCGCTTCACCCAGTGCAACCGCAGCAGCCACACGGAAGTTCTCACATGAGCCTTGCTTATCGGCGTCAACACCACCTTGGCCGCCCTGTTCGACAGGGGCTGCATCTTCCCAACACTTAGAACCTTTCGATTTAAAGTGATTAATCGCAACGGTCAGTTTCTCTTTGGTGCCTTTCACTTTAAAAGTTGGCGCCAATGAGTCACGTTGATAGTTCTTACCGTCTTCAATCACCTTGCCTGAATCGTCTAACACTTCTGGCGCTTGTTGGCTTGGCATCGCGATAACACGACTGTCTTTAAGCTTAACCACTTTCTTACGGTAGATAACACCTGTTGTAATGACATCAGTACCAATCGAGTCCATCTCGTCGGTCACGCCATCTTCGTTCGAATCGACAGCCACAAAGGTATAGCGGTCTTTCTTACGCTCAATGCGGTCATTCAGTTGGTTAACAAGCTGCTGAATGGCAGAGCCTTCACCAAAACCGTTGTTCTCAATTTCCATCAAACCAATGATGTCGGCATCTAGACGAAGAATCGCGTTCACAATCTTCTCTTGCTGCATCTCAAACTCAGTGATGGTGTTCGCGCCACGGTTGTTGCCGTGTTGGTTCGCGTCACCGCCAAATGGAGAGTTAAAGTAGTTCAATACGTTGAAGGTCGCGATACGTAGATCACCTTCATCCATATCAGGCTTGTCAGTACGTGGGTCATTTCGGACAAAGTTCTCAGCCGAGATCTGGTTGGTTGTCACTAAGCGATACTCGCCGTAGCTGTAAGTCAGCACGCCTTCTAGGCCAACAATGGTGTCATCAATACGGATGTAGTCTTCTGTTGAACCATCTTGGTCAATATCGGTACGGCCAAAGTCTGGGTAGAAAGGAACCTGTCCGTCACCGGCTTTTTGATCGGTTTCAACAAAAAGACGACGGTCTGCGTTATCTTTAGTTTGCTGTTTCGCATCTTCAGAGCCAGCTGCAGATAACTGGTTCGGCTGCATGTTAATACGCTCATGGGCCAGTACCATGTTGTTACGACGACCTGCGTAGTCATAACCAAAGGTACGCGTTACACGCATATCAAGCGCTTCGGTTGTTTTCACCAACATGCCTTCATGGCGTTCAAGCGTTACAGCGAAGTTCTCGTCACTGTCTAAGGCTTCAATTGCTGTCGCTTCAGGCGCTTGTTGCTCGCCCTGCTTAAGCCATTGGTTGTTTTCAACTTTAAGCTGAGTATGACTGTAATACTCTTGAACCTTACCTTTCACACACACTACATCGCCCGCAGCCAGTTCTGAACTCGATTGATTTGTGTGGATAAATAGACCTTCAGAAGTGCTTGAATTGAAGTCATCCTCAAGTGCTTGCAGGTAGAAACCTTTGGTTATGCCAGTAGTGACTGCACTTACCACACCTTTGACGAAGTATTCATCGTCAGTGATGTATGGATAGCCATCAATGAACGGTGATGTTGCGCCCTCACCTTGGATCTCTTGAATAGTCGTGAATAAAGGAGCAGAGCCATCTTGTGTACAGGCAAACGCGTCAGGCAACTCTACATTGTCTAGTGAACCTAGCCCTTCAATACTGTCCTTAGGTAACGATACCCATTGCGAAGCATCAAACGTCGCAGAAGGTGTTTGTGCCGCACGAACCAAAGTAACATCTTTGCCCCAGTCCACATCGCCCATCAAACCAACAACATCATGTACCGAACCATCTGAATTCAAGATAGCCAGCGGGTCGTCACCGTTATGGTTAGCAATCGACGCCTTGAGAATGTCAGCGACGGCTTTAATCTCATCACTCGCACTCGTACCCCCTCTGGCAGGATAGTTGTCACTGTTAAAATTTAACCAGTTTGGGCGATAAA
>NZ_JBFSTC010000090.1:0-24417 GCF_041466605.1 Vibrio sp. 10N.247.310.17
GGGATTATCTGCTAACTGCAAGATCGTTCAAGTCTTCTTAAACGATCGGCATTAAGCTTAATAGCTGGCTTTTGCATATCTATTGGTCTGCAAGTGCAGGTTTCTTTTTCGATTAAAGAACCGCAGCGATACCTTTACATAGAGGACCCATATTTGACTTCGTCATGCCCGCTACGCTGATACGGCCAGAACCGACAATGTAGATAGCGAATTCGTCTTTCAGGCGAGTTACTTGCTCTTTGCTTAAACCAGAGAAAGAGAACATGCCGTTTTGGCGCTCGATGAATGTGAAGTCTGCATCAACACCTTCAGATTTCAGTGTCGTTACGAATAGCTCGCGCATCTCTTGGATACGGTCACGCATTTCTGCTACTTCTGCTTCCCATTCTGCACGTAGATCAGCATCACCAAGGATGTGAGTAACGACAGCACTGCCGTGCGCTGGTGGGTTAGAGTAGATAGAGCGGATGATGCTCTTAACTTGAGAGAACGCTGTTGTTGCTACGTCTGAAGATTCTGCAACCAGAGTGAATGCACCCACACGCTCGTTGTACAAGCCGAAGTTCTTAGAGAACGAGCTAGCAACAAGAATCTCTTTGTTGTATTGAGCAAAAATGCGCAGGCCAGCTGCATCTTCTTCAACACCTTTAGCAAAACCTTGGTAGGCAAAATCGAATAGAGGAAGCAGTTTCTTCTCAGCAACTAACTTAGCCAGTACTTCCCACTCGTCAGTTGTTGGGTCGATGCCTGTTGGGTTATGACAGCAGCCGTGAAGAAGAACGATGTCGCCTTCAGAAGCTTTCTCTAGGTCAGCAACCATGCCTGCGAAGTCTTTGTCTTTTGTTTCAGCGTTGTAGTAGCTGTATTGAGCGGTTTCGATACCGGCAGCAGCGAAAACGCCGTTGTGGTTAGCCCAAGTTGGGTTACTGATCCAGATTTTCACGTCACCCAGTTGGCGCTTGATGAATTCACCCGCTACGCGAAGTGCACCTGTACCACCTGGAGCTTGTGCTGTTTTAGCGCGTTGAGACGTTACGATCTCTGCATCTGAACCGAAAAGCAGTTTCTGAACCGCTAGACCGTATTCAGCGGTACCTTCAATCGTTAGGTAAGATTTGGTTTTTTCGTTTTCAAGAAGTGCAGCTTCTGCTTTCTTTACTGTTTTAAGTACTGGCGTTTGACCATCTTCATTTTTGTAGATGCCAACACCAAGGTTAATTTTCTCTTCACGAGAGTCTTTTTTAAATTCTTCAGTAAGGCCGAGAATAGGATCGGCGGGAGCTGCTAACACTTTTTCAAACATAATCTTCATCCATGTCAATTGAGAGGGAGGTAATAATAACTCCGGTATTTATACCTTTCATACAAGGTTGTTACAACTCAAAACCTAGAATTTATTAAAACGATTTATAACCAACAGCTTCGAAAATTTGATTTATGGAATTTTTTGGCATTTCCATTTGAAATGACTGTGCGTCGATGCGGTTTTGTTTAACGTAATTCATTGCTAACAATGTTGTTTTTGTTCATGTTTAGGGCGGTAAACATGAAGGAACTCTTTAGAATGAAGAAAACACTGAGTCTGTTTTTCGTGGCTTTAGCAGTGGTCACTGCTGGGGGCTGTAAAGATAGCAAAAATGAAGGCCATAAACCTATGGTCTATAAGCCAACGAAAGCATCACCGCCAGAGCTTTCTGTTGAAATTATTGTTAATGGAAAAAAGCGTACGTTAGAGCTGAATCGTTACTCTATTCGTGAGCCCGATATGAAAGTATATCTATGGGATCATCGTATTAACGGGAACGCCCCTTCGAGTACTATTAAAACTCCGGACATTCGTGTTTACCGAGGCGTTGATACGAGTGATGAGAATACTCAAGTTATAGCGTCTCTTACCACTAAAAATAAATTATATGTAACTGCTTTTCGTGGTAGCCACCGAGTTTGGTCGATCAAGGATGCAGCGGTAACTGGTGGTAAATCAGCGGGTACTATCCAACCGTTGAAGTCTAGCTTTTCTTCTGTGTCTCGACAAAACAGTATATTAGATGCGGTTCAGAAGTCGATTAAGCCAATAGACAAAAATCCGGATAACCCAGTTTCGGGTCTAGACAATATCTTACCAACAAATATGTCAGACATTAAACTGAGTAAGATAAATGCATTTGTTCAAATTAGTTACCAGACTTTTAAAGAGCAAGCTGACGGTAACTTTGATGATGCTATGGTTTTAGCTGATTACTACATAAACTTAGTGGACTATGTGTATAGTCGTGATGCGTTAATTCGATTCTCTATGCAAGATGTTCTTATTGAAACATGGGGGCATTTAAGGAGTCACTACAATAACTGTATAAAGAGTAGCAGTCACGATAGATGTAAAGACTGGGGTTACCAAAATGAGAATACCTCAATTAAAAACGCAACACGACGTTGGGTGGATGCCCAAAGAAAAACGCGCCATTGGGATGTTCGACATCGCATGATTGATTTGGTAGGCAGTGGGGTTGTTGGTGTGAACTGGGGATCTTATGTTCGCTCGATGGGTCAATTGATTCAAGCGGATGGTGTTGTTTTACACGAAACCTCACACTATTTAGGTACGGGGCACCATACTGGTGGCGAGGAAGAAACCTCACAAGGTGGTGAAGCGCACGTGGGAGATATTGGTTTTGTCGGTTACAAAAACCGTGTAGCCAGACGAGCGATTGTTGGCCCTGCTGATTACCCGTTACCCCCATCGGCTAAAATTGATCACTTTGGTGTGTTGCGTGATACAGCGAAAACATTAGATGTGTTGAAAAATGACTTTGATGCAAATGGTGATTCGATATCGATAAATAAAGTGGACTCGCTTACCGTTCAAGGCGGTCAAGTTAAGATCGTCGGAGATAAACTGGTCTATACCCCACCGAAAGGGTTTGTGGGAGAAGATTCGTTCTTTTATCAAATCACTGACTCAACTAAGCATCATGGAAAACAATTGTATGATCGTGAAGAGGTTCATTTAAGAGTAACAAGCCCTGGTTTGTACGCTAGATTCGGATTTGAAAGCGCGATTGAAGATTTTTGGATTCCTAATGAACAGACCGGACTAGCAAGTCAGCTTCATGTTAGTCGTGATTGGCGTTCAGGGAAGGATGTTTGGGTTGATTACTCACAATCAGTGACTAACGATTCCTATGGAAAGACATTAACGCTGGGCGCTCATGAAGCGGTAAGGTCAATCAAAAGCAAATACGATGTACCTGAGTCGTTTAAATATAATACTCATTACGGTCATGCATTTGATCTCGGTGATGATAGCTTCACGGTTTCATTGAAAGTGAAAGTTGGAACTAGACTTCCTCATGACATTAATTTGGTTAACCGTGGAATGGAGAGAGAAGGCTACCACTTACGACTACTGAAAGATGGAAAACTAAAGTGGTACATGAAGTCTCGTCAATACGCTATGCATAAAGGCGGTACTGATTACCGCATTGTAACAATGACGACGGAGTCACCTTTACCTGCTGATAGCGCATGGCATGCAATTGCTGTGCGAGTTGACCGAACAACGAATCAAGCAAGCTTATGGGTTGATGGGGTTAAACAGTCGCTTGTCGATGAAGCGCAAAATGAGGTTAATCTTCCTAAAGGTTATGCTGGTTTATGGGGCGGAGGTAGCCGAAGAGCGTCAAGTATCAGTCAAGGTTTGACTATCGGGCAAGCATGGTGGGATACGGACGAAGTACACAAGCAGGAGTTACAAAAAAGCCAGAGCCGCTATTTGCGTATCGATAACGTAGAGTTGAGGTCATTTGCACTTACAGATGATCAGATATCAAAATTGACCAACAACAATTATGTGTATCCTTATGCACCGCGTCCATATAATGGTGAAGGCATTGCTTTCTCAGGAAGCAAAACACTGAGCTGGAAATTGTCTAAGTCATCGGCTTACAAGTTAATGATTAGCCGTGATGGAAAGTCTTGGTCTACTGAAAAAATTGGTAATGGTAGTTCGGGTTCACATACTGTCGCGCTCAATGCCTCCGATGAGGCGCTTTATTGGCGTGTCGACGTGAACGGTTCTGTCGGCGAAGTGTGGTCGGTTCGAAATAATCTAGTTAATGGTCGTCAAGAAGTCGCATTCAGTCACTCTGAAATTAGTAACGGTGCCGCAATACCTGATTGTGAAGTCAAATCAGGTGTAACCTGCTTATTTGGTTGGCCAGCAACGCAAAATGGTTATAACGACTTATATGGTAATACTTGGACAATTGACAACGGCGGGACTACTAACTGGGAAGGCCATATATATCTTGGTGGTAAACAAAAAACGTTGAGCTTACAAGTTGATACTCCAACCGGTGAGTGGTCTGGTGTTCGTTTTCGAGCAGCTGCGGCGGGCAAAGGTTGGACCGGTGCGGACGATTACCCTTCAGGTACACTGAAGCTGTATGCAAATGGGAAGGAAGTATGGAAAGCTTATAATATCGGTGATGAGGTTTGGACTAAAGCAGGTACAGAGTGGTCGTCACTCCCCTCTATCGGTACCTATGCAGTAAGTGTACCTCGTAAAGTGAAATCTGATATGTATGGCGTTCACTTTATTGATCTCCCTGCAAATGTCACACAGCTCAAATGGGAATATGAAAGCTCACGCTTAGATAGCAAAGGAATGACCCCCGGGGCCGTTATAGGAGGCGTACAACTAATAAGGTAGTACTTTTCTTTTAAACTTTAATAGCCCAGCGTATTTGTACGCTGGGCTTTTTTATTTACGTAGTTAAATCACGCTCCCTTTTGAAAGACAGTCCTTTGATAGACTGTACGTTGGCGCTGTTTTGTTCAACGTAATTCATTGCTATTACTATGGTTTTTATTCATCTTTAGACTGGTCGATATAAGGGAACCACATAGAATGAATAAAATACTGAGTCTATGTTTTGTTGTACTAGCGGTAGTCATGGCTGGTGGGTGCAAAGATAGCAAAAACGAAGGCCATAAACCTATGGTCTACAACCCTACGAAAGCATCACCCCCAGATCTTTCAGTGGCAATTACGGTTAATGGTAAAAAGCGTACGTTAGAGCTCCATCGTTACTCGATCAGAGAGCCCGATATGAAAGTATATCTTTGGGATCACCGTATTAATGGGAATGCACCATCCAGTACTATTAATACGCCAGCGATTCGTGTTTATCGTGGTGTAGATACAAGTGATGAAAATACTCAAGTTATTGCCGCACTGACCAGTAAAAATAAACTCTATGTGACGGCCTTCCGTGGTAGTCAAAGAGTATGGACAATTGAAAAAGCGGACATCACAAGTGGGCTATCCGCTAAGAAGCTAACAGCAACAGCTCAAAACTTAGCTTCGGTTACGCCGCAGTCTACAATTTTAGACAACATGCAAAAAGCAATTAAAACCGTAGATGAGCACCCGAGTGCACCAACATCTGGTTTAGATAACTTAATTGCTAAAGACAAAACACAAGTTCAGCTGCATAAAGTAAAAGTGGCCGTTCATGTCTCTTACCAAGCGTTTGTTCAAGAAGCGGATAAAAACTTGGATGATGCTATGGTGCTCGTCGACTACTACATTAACTTGGTTGATTATGTGTTGAGTCGAGATGCTTTGTTACGTTTCTCTGTCAATGATGTGTTGATAGAAACTTGGGGCTATCTGGACGACCATTACCAAACTTGTAAAAAAAGCGCTTCTCATGACGCTTGTAAGACTTGGGGGTACCAACACGAGAATGAACCCATTAGAGTCGCTGCTATAAAATGGTGGGATGAACAAAGAAAAACGCGAGGTTGGGACCTTAAACATAGAATGTTGTGGCTGAAAGGTAACTGGATTCTAGGTGTAAACTTCGGAAGTATTGTTCGCTCTCCAGGTGACATCATTGGTGCTGATGGCGTTGTATTGCATGAAACCGCGCACTACTTAGGCACAGGGCATAGTACTTCTGCTGAAGGCCACGGAATTCAAGGTGGTGAAGCGCACGTTGACGATATCAATTTCAATATTTATAAAAATAACCGTCTAAGAAGAAATCTTGTTGGACCTGCGGATTACCCTCTGCCTCCTTCGGCTAAAATTGACCACTTTAGTGTAAAACGTGATAGCACGACGGCATTAGATGTCATGAAAAATGACGTAGATGCTAATGGCGATAAGATTTCTATCCACAACGTTGATAAATACTCGGCACAAGGTGCTGAGCTCAGTATCACAAATGGGAAAGTCACCTATAAAGCACCAAAAGGCTTTATTGGTGAGGATGAGTTCCACTACATCATTACTGATGGCAAGAAACTGTTCGATCGTGACGTTGTTCATGTCAAGGTTACGACTCCAGATCTATATGCTCGTTTCGATTTTGAAGACGCACCTGTTGATGACTTATGGATGGTGAACGCTCAAACAGGATTGGCAGGACAAGTTGCTGTTGTAAAAGAGTCGAGTAAGCAGGAAGTTTCTGAAGTTTGGGTTAACCAAGGTTACGCGAATTCGAAAACACTAAAACTAGGTGCTTACGAGTCAGTAAAATCTAACTTACTAGAGAACGATGTTCAGGAATCTTATAAGTATAAGTTCCACTACGGACATGATTTCGACTTTGCTGAAGACGATTTTACTTTGTCACTCAAAGTGAAACCTAAAGTCAAGCTAGAACATCCAATTGATCTCGTTAGTAAGGGCATTTGGGTTGATGGGTTCCAACTTAAGTTAACGAACGAAGGAACACTAGAGTGGTTCATGATTTCGCGTCAACTTGCTGCTTATGCGGGTGGAAGTGACCTTAGAAAGGTGTCTGTTACAACCAAAGAGGCACTTAACCTCAGTCAATGGAATACTGTCGCAGTGCGTGTTGATCGTACCACTCAAAAAGTTTCTATTTGGGTTAATGGAAAGCAAGCTACGCTAGTTAACAACTACAGTCGCAGTAAAGAAGAAAGCGATGACATGGAGTTGGCTGATGGTTATGCGGGTGTTTGGGGGGCGGGTAGCCGTTTGTCTGCGGGCACAAGCCAAGGGTTGATCATTTCTAAGCCTTGGATGGATGCAGGCAAAGATGCTACAGCTAATATAAAGTCTGAGCAAAAAGCAGGTAATATCTTGGTTGATAATATCGAGATGCGCTCATTTGCTTTGTCTGATGGTGACATGGTGGCACTTGCTAATGATAGCTTAAAGTATGCGTATACACCGCGACCATATAATGGACAATCGTTCCCATTCAAGGGTAACCATAAGTTCACTTGGAAAGTATCTAAATCAAGTGCTTACAAAGTGTATACCAGTACAGATAATAGCACTTGGTTAGAAGTTCAATCAGGTGCTAGTTCTGCTGCTTCAGGTTCGCACACTGTCAATCTAGACCCAGCAAGCGATGTTTTATATTGGCGCATTGATTTTGATGGTAAAACCGGAAAAGTATGGTCTGTTCGTAACTCACTCAAAACGGGTATTCAGAACTTATCTCTCAGTTATGCTGAAGCAAACTCTGGTGCTAATTACCCTCAATGTACAGTCACTAAGAATGGGGATTGTCTGTTTGGTTGGGATGATGGCAATACAACTGACCAATTTAATCATAGTTGGACACAAAACCCTGCCGATATCACTAACTGGGAAGGTCACCTCTACCTTGGTGGTGAAGATAAAAAGCCTGAAGTGTCAGTTACAGCTGAAAGCGGACAAAGCTGGAAGGCCATTCGTTTTAGAGCCGCTGTTATTGGAAAAGGCTGGACTGGTGCTCAAGACGTACCAAAAGGTACGCTTAAATTATTCGCGAATGGCACTGAAGTATGGAAGGCATATAGCGTTGGTGACAATATTATTGATGGCGCGTTAGCAAAATCAGGGAATCAGTGGTCTAGCTTACCTTCTATCGGTTCTTCTTCAGTCAGTGTACCTAGAGGCACTAAGGTAGGCCGCTACGGTATTCACCAAGTTGATTTACCAGACGATACCACGACCCTAAAATGGGTATATGAAGTAGAAAATCTGGATAGCAAAGGGAAGAACCCAGGTGTAGCTCTTGGTGGTGTACAACTACTAAGATAGTGTTTCTTCTAAACCAAAAAAACCAGCATATATATGCTGGTTTTTTATAGAATCTTACTCAGTCACTATTCCTGTTTCGCTTAACTTAACACTCGAATGAAGCTGACTCAGAAAATCACTCTGCGATCTAACCTATATAACTATTGTAGCCTGTATAACACCCCATAACTTACTGTAACCTGTATAGTCGGAGCCTGTATAGTTAGTGGTTTTCGAAAAGACTAAGCAGGTTGAGCAACAAAGCTTTCTCGTTCAAGTTCACTTTGCATGTTTTTTCCATCCTTGTAGGTCGCGGCAATTGAAACGAACTCTTGTTCGACGGCCAGAAAAGCTTGGACAACTTGCGGGTCAAAATGGGTCCCATTGCCCTCCAAGATAATCTGTTTCGCTTGCTCATGAGTAAAGGCTGGCTTGTAGACTCGCTTCGATATTAACGCGTCATAAACATCGGCCAATGCCATTAAGCGACCGGATAATGGGATCTCTTCACCAGACAACTGATTTGGATAACCGCTGCCATTCCATTTCTCGTGGTGAGTGAGAGAAATCTCTTTCGCGACTCTTAAGAAAGAACTGCTTCCCAATTGCTTTTCTGCAATAGATAACGCTTCGGCGCCAATAGCAGGGTGACCTTTCATTGTCTCAAACTCTTCATCCGTCAGTTTGCCCGGTTTTAGCAGCACACTGTCAGGTACTCCAACCTTACCTACATCATGCAGTGGGGCAGATTTATAAAGCAGCTCGATATAGTTGGGTGTTAATAAGGTCGCGTGAGCTTCAGATTTGCTGAGCTCCAGTGCGAGTACCTTTACGTATTCTTGAGTTCGTAAAATATGGGCGCCAGTTTCATTGTCTCGAGATTCAGCTAGTGCAGATAAGCTAACAATCGCGACGTCACGTGTGGTTTTTACTTCGTCTTGAGCGTTTTCGAGGCTATCAAGCATGGTATTGGTCATAGATGCTATTGACCCAAGCTCGTTGTAGCTAAATATAGGTAAGCGAACGCCTGGGTCACCATTAGTTACTTTACTTAATGCGTGCTCTTGGCTTAGAAGAATACGTCTAATCAGCTGGCTCCATAGAGTCATGATGGTTATCGCGTATCCACCTAGTACAACCGCCAAATAAATGAACTCTTTGATCACGCTGATCTTGCCCGTACCATCTAGCAAACGGCCGGGGTTGTGTTCTAGCCAGAAGATGTCTTTGACGGCCACCATAGTCAGCATGGTGGTCAGTGTTACCAGAAGCACGATGACCAAACCAATCATTTGTTTAACCAGTGAACTTCTTTCACCTATCAGGTGGAAGTCAAATTGCCCAGTCATCTCCATTTCATCTATTTGGCTAAGCTTCGCTTTCAGTTGAATAATGGTACCGGTAAAGAAACCAAATAGGCTCATGCCGAACAGCACTTTCAAGTTACTGTCTATCGTGAAGTCGTAGCTTAGGTTGTAGTAGAGCGCGAAAGGAATACTCGCGGCAAAGAACAACATAGTATCGAGTTGTGCAAATCGACCTTGTTTGACTAAGGTGTGTTGCGATAGCAAATAATGACGCGCTAGCCACAATAAGATAAAGACACTACTGACTTGGGTGAAAATTTCTAACGTCGTTAAGCTTTCGAGCATCGGGCATACCCGACTGCCGTAGGTGCCAAATAGCACGCCAGCGATGACGTATAATTGAGTCGTTAGCGATTGATTGTAATTTGAAGTATCCATCGATAAGCCTTTGTTCATTTTCATCTTAAGGTCTCGCAACTATTCCTAAGTTTACGAATACGTATTTTGTGTATTAATTCACGAGGTTGGTAGGTATGTATGGCTAGTATAGCGAGTGTGAATAAGGTCGGGGATTCTATCGATAGCTTTTGTTGAATGATACAAAAAATTGGTTTGTGTTAGATAATTGTTAGCCAGATGGGTGTTATTACGGCAGTTTTTATGAAGACACTTGAATAGTCCCGGTTGAAATACGAGACTATTCAGTCGATATATTTGAGTGAAGTCGAGAGTGATTGACGACTACTTACCTCTAATCAAATTACTTTTTCAGATTGATTTCAGATTCAATTGAGTTGGTTTCAATGTCTGGGTGAGATGCTAGTTTGTCTGATGCCCATTGGTTTAGGTGTTTCAGAATAGCAGACACCGCGTGTTTCTCAGTTGGTGCTTGGTCTTGATCGACATCGATCTCCTGCTTTGGATGTGAGCCTGTTGCATCTTCAGCGATATGGAGCCAGTCTGGGTGCCAGTAATATGGCTGGCCACTCGGTGTTGTCCAACTATGAACACCGTTTGACTCTCCTTTATAACTTAACTGGTCTGCTTCTATTTTTTTCATTTTTATCTCGCATGTTTTTTGGATTACATCAAATTATAGAGGCGTAGAACGAACTTGGCTCTCGCCTTGGTTACAAACTTAGCAAAGCATACAAAGTTATCTGTGAACCAATTCACACTATTATAGAAATTAGGCTCAATCATATGGATAGCAGCAATAGTTGTTAACGTTAGTGATAAAATCTCAGGCTTATTAGAATTTCTCTAGGTAGTACAATTAGATGGCGCGTTATGAAGAGCTTGCAAAGGATATTCGAACTCAGATAGCGAACAACACGTGGCGTCCAGGAGAAAAGATCCCTTCCGTCCGCATGAGTTGTCGCAATTACAGCGTCAGCAATAGTACTGTCTTACAAGCCTACCAATTGTTAGAAAGCGAAGGGTGGATCATCGCTAAGCCTCAGTCGGGCTACTTTGTTGCACCACGTGTGGACGGCGTTGATTATGAACTGCCGTTAGTACACAAAAAGAAAGCCATTAATGATCGCTTATTCGACTTTTTGAAATCGAGTTCGGCAGAGGGGGCTATTCCTTTTGGATCAGCATTCCCAGATCCTGACCTTTTTCCTTTGCCTACCTTGACTCGAAACCTCGCCAGTGCGGGAAGGAAGATGACAGGTGCCAGTGTGATCAATAATCTGCCACCGGGCAGTGAGTCCCTAAGAAGACAAATCGCTCAACGTTACCTGCAGCAAGGTATTACCGTCAACCATCAAGATATCGTGATTACTTCTGGTGCGATGGAAGCGCTTAACTTGAGCCTTCAAACTGTAACCAAGCCCGGTGACTACGTTGTGATTGAATCTCCCGCTTTCTATGGTGCTCTGCAAGCTGTCGAGAGGTTAGGACTCAACCCTATCGAAGTGGATGTTTGTCCAATCAATGGATTGAATATTGAGCAGTTTGAAAGCGCACTACAAAACCAGGATGTGAAAGCGTGTTGGCTGATGACGACGTTTCAAAACCCGACAGGGACAAGTTTGTCTGAAGATGCGAAGCGCCGAGTGGTTGAGGTTGCTGAACAATACAAGACTTATATTATCGAAGATGATGTTTACGGCGACCTATATTTCGAAGGGCATAAACCTAAACCGCTAAAAGCATTTGATAAAACAGACTCAGTGTTGCTATGCGGCTCTTACTCTAAGAGTTTATGTCCTGGCTATCGTGTTGGTTGGGTGGTGAGTTCGCGTTTTAATGATGCGATTCAAAAACTTCAGCTTCTTTCTACGCTGTCGAGTAGTGCTCCTGTGCAGCTTGGCGTCGCGCACTTCTTGACACACGAAAGCTACGACAATCACCTTCGTAAATTGCGTAAAAATCTTCTAATGAGAAAAAAGCGATTTATAGAGGTCATTAAGCAATATTTCCCACATTCCATCGAGATAGAAGACCCTGCTGGTGGTTACTTCGTGTGGGTACGGTTCTCTCCTCACTTCGATAGCCAACAATTCCATCAACTCGCAATTGCTCAGGGGATCAGCGTCGCTTCAGGCGATCTGTTTAGTGAGCAGGGCAGAGTAGATAACGCGATCAGATTGAACTTCTCTTATGAACTCACAGCAGAGAAAGAGCAAGCGCTGCTCTTACTTGGTAAACTTGCGCATCAACTTACGCACTCGTAAAACCGTAAGTCACTCATAAAAAAGACAATGATTCCAACTGTACGGACTGATTCCGATGCAACTGTACGCCTTCTTGACCAACGAGTTGTGATTCAATATCGATAGACCAAATATTGGAGATACCGTTATGTTGAAAATGACTATGGGTAACGAAGTTAAGTTGATTATCGTTGCTATTGTGTGTGCACTTCTGTTAATCCTCGGCCACGTACTACTGGCAAAAGCATTCGCTGATATGGCATGGGCAGAATACACGACTGCCGCCATCCCATTCGTTATGATGGCAATCTGCGGTCTCGCGATAAAATACGCTATCGACCAAGATGTCGACTAAGTTTTTGAGTACACAAAAATGATCTTTCAGAGCCCCTCCATGATTTGGTGGGGCTTTTTCGTTGTATACATGAAACGAACTTGCATAGGTATCGCTGTTATCGTCGTGAAATAAAAATTCTTAATGACATACAATTACTATCCATACCTATTGTAAGCATATGTAAGGAGCGTCGAGTCACTACTTGGAAAGTAAATCACCTTTAGTCAAAAGCTTGGCAAACGCCATTTATCATCATTAACTATTGGTATGGTTGGGTTTATAGTTATTCGCGCCAACTATCAGTCGGTGAGGTTTGAATCGTGATGAACAAAGCCCTTACAGCACCTTACATTTTCAACTTATCTTTAGCCTACAATTACTTGGAACTAATACTGAGGCGAAAATATGAGATTAAAATGTGCAAAATTGAACCTCTGCATGTTGGCATTGCTAACAACTAATGCAGCGGCCAGTGAGATTGACGTCGATTTAAATAAATTAAGTAATGTTTCAGAAATTGGTACAGATACTTTGTCGATCGCTAGTGAGTTCATCGGTTATGAACTTAATGATGGCAAGTATCGTTACGCAAGAGACGTTGACTTGAACGGTTTAGATTGGGTTTTCTTGTATGGAGAGCATCAAAGAAAAGATAAACCCAATAGTGCTTTAATTGGTGACGTAAACGTTATTGGTGAATTACGACAAGTTTCTAATTCAGAGACCAAAAACGCAATTGGTAACCGTTATTACTGGCAGGGTGGTGATTCTACAGATTACAACCAAGAGCTAGCTTTCTCTGGTTTACTTGTCGGCACTAGTGGTTTCTCTTTTGACGTTCAGCCAGGTAAAGGCGGGCGATTTTCTGTAGAGCTTTATACACACAATTGGCTCTCTTCTGCTGATGTAACCGCATGTGTTAAAAAGCAATGTATCACTATTAAAAATGATATTTCCTTTCACATGACCAGCGTCAAAAATACGATAGTTTTCGAATCCCAATCTCCTGATGATATCGTCGAAATCACTTATACACGTCAACATAGACAGTTCGACTTTGAAGCTAGACAGGGTTACCACGCTATTGAAGCTGTCCAATTGAGAGAGGCTCAGTAACATGAAAAAAATTATTTTGGCATCAGCGATCGTTGCTACTTTTTCAGCGCAGGCGGGCATAGGCAAGATGGATCGCTCGGTTACTCAACACAAAGCGTTTGCCTTACAAACTCAATTTGATTTTGCTTGCCACATGAATGCAGGGTCGGCCACTTTAATCGACCCGTATTGGGTTATCACAGCAAATCATGTGTCAGGTTCAAAAAGTGAAGGATATGAAAATGCGGTAACTTGTTCTTCTTATGAAAAAGATAAGAATGGCAAGTACAATGTTGTTCATACGTCACGTGCGACTACTGACCCTGATGGTGAGTGGGGGGAGTATGAATTTACCGATGGTATTTACGACTTTGCTTTGGTGCGCTTAGATACGCCAATCACCGGTATCAAGCCGGCGAAGTTGCCTGAGAAAGGGATGTTTGATCATTCAGAAGTCTATGAAGTAAATAGCGTTGGCTTTGGCAACTATAACGGACGTAATGGCGGCAAAAAGTTTGTTAAGTACAACGACACAGACAAAAAATGGTTAGCTGAGTACAAATATGACCCAGTGATCATGCCTCAAAGTAACTTGCAGTGGTTAATTATCCATGGGGATTCAGGCTCTGGTATCACGATTGAGAGAGATGGTGAGTTTTATATTATTGGGGAGATAGGGCTTCAATATTATGGTGAGCTTGGTTGGCAAGATACCTTCGATGATGTTTTGGGAAGATTAGATTCGTTAAATAAAGATATGAGAGATCATGGCTTTAGTTACACGAAACCAGTAAACCTCTCTGACGTAAAGTGGACGTCAACAACTCAGAACGATATTGAAAATCTGCATGCATTTTACAGCTATTGGAACGCGGATAGTATGGATTTCAATGGCACTTACTGGACGGCGGATGGTGGTATTTATAACACCGCTTATGCGATAGAAGGGGAAAAGTACACTTTTGAAACAGTGATACCTGTAAATTCTAAAGCGCCTGCATTTGATGTGTTTGTTAATGGTCGTCAGGTCGCTCATAACATTAAAGCGGACAAAGAAAGTCTGTTTTTGAAAGTGAATGCATTTGAACAGAAAGGCGATCAGTTAGTCATTGAATTTAAGCCTCTTCAAAGTACAGGTGAAAAAATTATGCTCGATCACTTTTCGGTACGCAAGGCTGACTAATTTAGTCTGGACAGCTTAAATGAAACTTAAGCGCAATAAATAAAAAGGAAGCCCTACTTATGTCAAGTAGGGCTTTTTTTACACATTGTAAAATTACTTAGTAATTAGCGTACTTTGCTTAGCATTGAATTCAAAGTTCGAAGTCTTGGTTACCGATTTGGTTACGGTCGGAGCTACGCTACCTAGCATATCTCTCTTTGTCGTTCTTTCGTAATTGACAAGTTGAACTTGGTCACCTTTGAGAGTGCTCTCTAAGCAGTTAGCAACAGTGACCAGTTTCCCTGATGCGACTTTGAACTTGATTTTTTTACAGTAGTTAATTGTGTTGACTGATGGGTCTTTAACTAGGGTAAATTGTTCATCTGCAATCTCAACTTGGATCGCGCTTTTGTTCAATTCAACCTGAACAGATGTGTGTGATGTTTCAATGCCATAATTTTCGATCATCAAACCCGTTTCAATTAAGGGCTTAGGAGCGACACGGTACTTATCATCGGACCTATATGCTGTATTTATTGTGTCCGTTTTTGAGTTATAGACAGTCGTCGGCTGAGTTGATGTAGCTTTGAATACATACGATTTGGTAACAGGATCTAGTTTACCATTACCCTTTAAGTAGGTTATTAACTCATCTCGGTTTGATACATTAAATTGCTTGAATAATAGTGAAGAGACATGGTCGAGCACATAGACACTGCTTCTCACGTGGTTTTCAACGGCTACAGCTTTCAGACTATCGCTCACAACGTCCAGCAGGTTGTTGTTCAAAAGGCTGTTTTTAGGAGTGTAATTTGCTCGTAGGTCTTTTGTAACACCCGTCATTACAGACGCCAAACCATACGTAGATACTTCAGCAGGAGTCATATAATGCATTCCTTGAGCCGGAGCAGCTTTCAGTGTAAACCAGTAGAAGCCGCTCGGATCTGGCAATCCCATCTTTTTATAATAATCAATGTAGGGTTTATGCTCACTATGACCAACAGGCAATGAAGCCCCTTGTAAAGACCCTTGTGCCCATGAGTGAACGCCTAATCGAGCACCTGGTTCAATCGTTCTTTTCACACCCGCAGCGAAAAGGTCAGTTCCCCCCGAAGCGACATGTCCAATAGAGCTAATGTACGTGTCTAATTTTTTCGCTCTTACTTTGTACGCTAGTTGAATGTTGGCATCATCATTCATAGAGCCACCCATATCGATGAAGTTCAGCGTTTTTGTATTCGGGTGAGCTTTGATCATATCGTCAAATGCTTTGGGGCTACCACTACATGCAACGCCATTGACACTCGCTATTGTACCCTTAATCTTGAAGGTTAAGGCTGTATCCCCTTGTAAGGGTTGCGAACATTTAGAGATAAATACCACTGGCTTTTGCGTTGGCTTAACTGTTGGTTTTTTCGCGGGAGTCGATGAGCCTCCTCCGCCACATCCGGTTAAAGTGATTAGTAGAGCTGCAGATAAAATGGTTGTTTTCATTGGGGTCCCTAAAAATTTATATTCACAAATTAATTAGTAAGAAGAATAATTTATACAGGACATCAATACTGTATGACTTTGTCAGGTGTTCATTACATAAAATTACAGTGCTTAACTATATGATTTTGATTTGTTGATTTGTTGATTTGTTGATTTGTTGATTTGTTGATTTGTTGATTTGTTGATTTGTTATCTTCGCGTCTAACCGCTTTTGAATCGAGAATACGCAGGAGAATTTGTGGGTGGGGAAGGGAGGTTGTGGGTAACGGAAATAATCTCGGGGAATAAAAAAACCTCCGTATATACGGAGGTTTTTATCTGTTTAATTATCTATCTATACTGACTTCTCTGAAAGAAGAAAGCTGAGATTAGAAGTTAGCAGAGCGTGGTGTACGTGGGAACGGGATAACGTCACGAACGTTGCCCATACCTGTTACGTAAGACACTAGACGCTCAAAGCCAAGACCGAAGCCAGCGTGAGGCACTGTGCCGTATTTACGTAGGTCGCGGTACCAGCTCATGTGCTCAGGGTCGATACCCATACCAATCATGCGCTCGTCTAGAATGTCTAGACGCTCTTCACGTTGTGCACCACCGATGATTTCACCGATGCCTGGTGCTAGTACGTCCATTGCCGCAACTGTTTTGCCGTCGTCGTTTAAGCGCATGTAGAAAGCTTTGATGTCTTTCGGGTAGTTCTTAACGATAACAGGCGCTTTGAAGTGCTCTTCAGCTAGGTAACGCTCATGCTCAGAAGACATGTCGATGCCCCACTCAACGTCGAATTCAAATTTCTTACCAGAGTCTAGTAGGATTTGGATTGCGTCAGTGTAGTCAACTTGTGCGAAATCAGCGTCTACGAATTGCTCTAGACGAGTGATTGCTTCTTTGTCGATGCGAGAAGCGAAGAACTCAAGGTCGTCGCGGCGCTCTTCAAGAACAGCAGCGAAAACGTACTTAAGCATGTCTTCAGCCAGTTTCGCTACATCGTCAAGGTCTGCAAATGCAACTTCAGGCTCAACCATCCAGAACTCAGCTAGGTGGCGGCTTGTGTTTGAGTTTTCAGCACGAAACGTAGGACCGAACGTGTAAACCTTGCTTAGTGCACAAGCGTAAGCTTCAGCATTAAGTTGGCCAGATACTGTTAGGAAAGTTTCTTTACCGAAGAAATCTTCATTGAAGTCAACTTTGCCTTCGTCAGTGCGAGGTAGGTTTTCCATGTCTAGCGTCGATACGCGGAACATTTCACCAGCGCCTTCTGCATCAGATGCAGTGATAAGCGGAGCTGAAGTCCAGAAGAAACCTTGCTCGTGGTAGAAACGGTGAATCGCTTGAGATAGACAGTTACGTACACGTGCTACTGCGCCGATCACGTTTGTACGTGGGCGTAGGTGAGCAACTTCACGAAGGTATTCGATAGAGTGACGTGTCTTAGCCATTGGGTAAGTGTCAGCGTCTTCAACCCAGCCTACAACTTTAACGTCAGTTGCTGCTAGTTCGAAGTCTTGACCTTTCGCAGGAGACTCAACAATCTTACCCGTTACTTCAACAGAGCAGCCAGTTGTTAGCTTTAATACTTCGTCTTCGTAATTATTAAGATTATTAGGAACCACGGCCTGAATCGGGTCGAAACAAGAGCCGTCATAAATGGCAAGGAAAGAGATTCCAGCTTTGGAATCACGACGTGAACGGATCCAGCCGCGAACAGTTACTTCACTGTCTACCGCTAGCTTGCCGCCAAGTACGTCTGTTACAGGCGCGTAAGTCATGTTGATTTCATTCTCCATTGAGGGACAAATTCAACTCAAAGTCTCTGGCATTGCTGCAAATAAACATACATTTGCACAATAATTAGCCGAAACATTAAGTTGTATAAACTTTTTAAATCGATTGAACATATTACCTGTCATACCGACAGCTTCAACCTTTATTCTTGCTTGGTGAAAGAAATATTGTGTGTACTGACAATAAATGTGTTTGAGGGTGTGTTTTTTGTTCGATTTTTCCTTGTGATTGTTGATTTTAGAGAACTAGGGGAGTGGACTAGTGCGAATGGTTAAGGATTTTCATTACTTGTTGATCTGCTGTAATTAGAGTAGTTCAAACGACGGGACTGAAGGGCATTAACAGTTTTGGTTTGTTCAGAAGTCGTTAATATTCGAAACCTTTGTTTGCAATATTGGTCGTGTGATTAAAGTGGCACTCACTCTATATTGTCAGCCATTCTGACCTGTGTAGGACAAACGCGATAAAAAAAAGCACAGGTGTTGATTTCGTTCTACTAAACAATCACCCACTAAAGGAGTTTAATGTTCACGTGTTAATTACGCCGCCTTAACCCCTGCATTCTCTCTACACCCGCACTTTTCGAGCGCTCGCTCATTCAAGAAAAACAGTCGATCAAATTATGTCTCAACAAGGCAGGGCTGGCTGTACAAGTAAAAGAGAATTACATGCTTAATTATTTAAAAAAACACTGGTTATCAAACGTTAAAGGAGATTCATTATCTGGGATTGTGGTTGCACTCGCATTGATCCCTGAAGCCATCGCATTTTCAATTATTGCAGGCGTTGACCCTAAAGTAGGGCTCTATGCCTCGTTCTGTATTTGTGTCGTCACTGCTTTGGTTGGCAGTCGTCCGGGAATGATTTCCGGTGCAACAGGCGCTATGGCGCTATTAATGGTCACCTTGGTGAGAGAGCACGGACTCGAATATCTACTCGCTGCTTCATCTTTAGCTGGCGTCATTCAAATCGCAGCCGGGTATCTTAAGCTTGGTAACCTAATGAATTTCGTTTCCAAATCGGTGATTACTGGATTTGTTAACGCGCTCGCGATTCTCATTTTCATGGCCCAGCTTCCTGAGTTGATCAACGTTCCTTCAAGTGTTTACGTGTTAGTCGCTTTGGGTTTGGCGATCATCTACTTGCTTCCATATTTTCCCAAGTTTGGTCGTGCAATACCTTCTCCATTGGTCGCTATTGTTGCCCTGACAATCATTAGTTTGTTATTTGGTTTAGATGTCAGAACGATTGGCGATATGGGCAAGCTTCCGGATTCACTGCCGGTATTCTTGATTCCTAATATCCCATTCACGTTCGATACGCTTGCAACCATCCTGCCATATTCTATCGCTCTATCTCTGGTTGGCTTACTGGAATCATTGATGACGGCGACGATCGTGGATGACCTGACCGATACTGAAAGTAATAAGAACAATGAATGCAAAGGGCAGGGTGTAGCAAACATCGTTGCCTCACTATTTGGTGGTATGGCGGGGTGTGCGATGATCGGTCAGTCGATCATTAACATCAAATCAGGCGGCTTAACCCGATTATCCAGTATGATCGCTGGGGTTGTTTTGTTGCTAATGGTGGTGTTTGTTTCTGATTGGTTGAAGCTGATACCGATGGCCGCTTTAGTGTCTGTGATGATCATGGTTTCAATCGGCACGTTTTCATGGCGTTCTGTTGTTGAGCTTAAAGACCACACACTCCCAACCAATGTAACCATGCTAGCAACCGTGGCGGTGGTGGTGTTTACTCACAATCTCGCAATAGGTGTTGCGGTTGGCGTGGTGTTATCGGCTCTGTTTTATGCGCATGCCAGCAAATCCATGGTCTTTATATCTGATGAAGTGGTGACTAACGAACTGCACACCACCCATCGAGTAAAAGGCCATGTCTTTTTTGCTTCTTCAGATGCGTTTGTCGATCTATTTGACTATGACAAGGCCACCTCTTTAGTGACGATCGATATATCGGATGCATCGTTCCTAGATAACACGTCGGTTGAGGCGCTTGATAAGGTCGTGTTTAAGTTCCGAAAAAAGGGTGCTTATGTAGAGGTCGCAGGAATGGATACCGTGAGTGCGAATCTGATATTTAAGCACGCGATGTACCACAAGCATAAAGATTTAACCGCGGTTTCCATTACGCACTAATCGTGGTTTAAGGTGCTCTTAAAATCTTAAAGCCTGAACTAGACATTGTTGTGAAGATAAAGCGCTCATCTTTGAGCGCTTTTTTGTTGATGTCGCTAGGGGAGTTCTAACGGCCTATGACTGACCTTTATCGTTGGTATTTGAGTTCGATAAGGTGAATTGGTTGATAAGAGATTCAAGGTGATCCGACAGCTCTTCCAAATCATTACTGATTCCACGAGTTTCAGCTGCAGACTGCGATGTGTTGTCGGCGTGAGAAGTGATGGTTTCAACTTTTTGTTGCACATCTTGGGTTGCTTGTGTGGTGGATTGCGTCTGTTGCTGAATATTTTGTGCATGAGCTAACACTTGTTTCATTTCTTCAACGACACCGTTCATTTCAACGGACAGTGCGTCGATATCTGTCGAGCTTTGATGTGCTTGTTCGCAAACGCGGTCAGCAGAATTCAGCGATTCTTCACTGCCTTGTTGGAACTGATGAATGATAGACTCAATACTGCCAGTAGCCTCTGCCGTTCGTGATGCAAGATTACGAACTTCATCTGCCACTACCGCAAAGCCGCGACCTTGTTCTCCCGCTCGAGCCGCTTCAATCGCTGCATTCAAGGCTAGAAGGTTGGTTTGGTCGGCAATGCCACGAATCACACTCAATATTGAAGAGACTTCTCCAGTTTGCTCATTAAGTGTTTGTATCTTGTGTTTCACTTCTTCGATACTGCTCACTAGATTCTTAATCTCACTACTTGCATCATGTGCTTGGTTAGCACTCTTACAAGCCACATCTGAGGTGTGATTGATGAGTTCTGACGCGGTTAAAGTGGCTTGTTCTACATTAACTTGCTGCGCCTGTATCCCTTCGATATTGTTTTGTACTTCAGCGGTTTCGTTTTGTTGATCGCTGGCGGCTTGCTCGGTAATTTGTGCAACGCTAGTCAGTTGATTGGCTGACGCATTCAGTTTGTGCGAAGTATCTTGTACCTTTTCTAAGCTGTTAGAAACGGTTCCCATGAACGAGTTGATGGCGTTAGCCAGCGTGCCAATCTCATCTTTACTTTGTTCGGGCAAACGAGTGGACAGGTTTTTATCGCTGCTTACTTGGGTCATAAACCGCGAAGTCTGTTGAAGAGGGCGAACGATAATCTTACGAATTAATCCCATCGTAAGAACAAACCCGGCGAAGGAGATAACCGCCATAATGCCTATAGCAGCCATGGTTTGAGTGTTGATCAGCGCGTTAACGTGGCTGAGGTTATATTCTAGGCGAATCGCGCCTAATACTTCACCTTCTGGTGCCATATGACATGCCACACAATTGGTGCCGCGATAGTTCTCGCTCGACTTCATTGGCAGAGCAATAACCAAGCCTTTACCCCAATCGGCAGAAAAGGGTTCGATAACCGTTTCACCTGCTAGCGCTCGCTTGTCGATATCATCAACAGGTATTTGATTGTCATTACCGGGACCGTATAACTTGCTTACAGCGTCAGCGCGCAAAACACGAACGTCTTCAATGCCTTCTTGTGCTAACGCTTTTTGACGCAGGGTCTCTTTTTGCGCCATTGTGCCAGTCAGCATCATCATATTAAGGCTATCGAAATAGTTACTTGCCTTATCATGAAGCTGTTCACTCAATACAGAGTTAACAAGTTGTTTTTGCTGCGAATATTGAAAGTAGGTCGATATTGCTAGCAAAAAAGTGAACACAATAGCGAGGGCCACTAGAATTTTGAAGGTTATAGTTGAGCGCATAAGGTATTAATTTTTTATTTTTTAATGACGCGCATACTGTACGTGTAAGAGTCACTACCACCTATGGGGTATGGCGAATTGTGTGACCATACTCCGGTTGTGGTTATGTTTCTGTGATGTAGCGGGTTTGTTTCTCGTTGGGCGAGAAGGTTAAGCGTATGGTGATTTTCAAGCCATCTTTATATGTGTTTTATTGTGACTCAAGTGAGTGGCTAGCAACAAGCTCCCCCCTTGCCGCTAATAAGGCCGTACAGTGGTGATAGAACTTGTAGTGTGCATTGGTTTTACGTAATATTGCGTGTCATTTTTTTAGCCTGAGAAACACAATGAGAACTGAGTTATACAAAGAGTTTATGTTTGAAGCAGCCCACCATCTTCCACACGTGCCAGAAGGGCATAAGTGCGGTCGTTTGCATGGTCACTCTTTTCTTGTTCGTTTGTACGTAGAAGGCGAAGTTGACCCGCATACAGGTTGGGTAATCGACTTTTCTGAAATTAAAGCTGTATTCAAACCAATTTACGACCGTTTAGACCACTACTACCTAAACGACATTGACGGTTTAGAAAACCCGACAAGTGAAGTATTGGCTAAGTGGATCTGGAATGAACTTAAACCAAGCTTGCCACTTTTGAGCAAGGTTGAGATTAAAGAAACATGTACAGCGGGTTGTATCTACCGCGGTGAATAAGGTTTCGATGCTGTAGATTTCAAAGATACAGCTATCAAAGTTACAGCTATCAAGGCAACAGTCTTCAATACTATAGCTTTCAAGGTTATAGCCTTAAAAGCTATAATCGAACGAAAGGCGCTTACAAGAGCGCCTTTTTTGTAGCTGTCATATATGTTTGGGTGCTCTTTATACAAGCTTTGTTGTTTATGGGGTGGGGTGTTTATAGTTCCGCTTTTTATTAATAATGATTATTGTTTTACGCGGTTTGGTGGTCGATTTGTATCCAAATGGCTATTTTGTTCAATTTAATAGCAAAAAATGTGGTTATAGCGTTGTGTTTCAAAGCTCATTCGATAAGATGAAAATACCTCTAATGACAGAGGTAGGGCAGCAATGGATACGCTGCTTCAAATACTATGGAATGTGACTTAATTATTGGACACATACATGAAATTCAAGATTACATCGCCGATTATTGAACCTACAGAAGGTTCACCACATCAGTTAACGCAAACTCACGCTTCTCGTTTTACCTCTTTTAAGACAAGCTCCCCTTTGAACACCTTGTTCGACCACGTCTCTGCACGCTTCTTTACCGCTTATCGCTCCTATTGTTATTCGTTTTATAACTCTATTTCTATCTGAACTCCTTTGTCATCCGCTCGATGTACGAAGACTCATATCTATAAAAACTAAACAAATAAGTTAAAAACAATGAATATTAAAATGATGGGTAGCTCCCTAATTATCGCTGGTACCGCTCTCGGTGCTGGTATGCTTGCGATCCCAATGGTATTAGCTCAATTTGGATTGCTTTACGGCACGCTGCTGATGGTTCTGATCTGTTTCGGCACCACTTACGCAGCATTATTACTTCTAGAAGCGACCATCAAAGCGGGTGGCGGTCTAGGGTTGAACTCTATTGCTCGAAAAACTCTGGGCAAACAAGGGCAGTTGATTACCAACGGCCTACTTTACGCGTTATTGATTTGCCTATTGATGGCTTACATTCTGGGCGCAGGTGACTTGCTGAGTAAGTTACTGTCTAACTTTGGCGTTGAACTCACCGCGACCACGAGCCAAGTCGTGTTTACGTTACTTGCTGGTGCTGTCGTCGCAAGTGGCACCGGAGTGATTGATAAGCTCAACCGCGCATTGTTCTTTGTGATGCTAGCAAGCTTGTTTGCAACCATGGTGTTTTTGGCACCAAGTATGACGCAAGAAAACTTGATGCAGGTAACCAGTCATGACCATGTCGATCTAATCAAAACCAGTGCCATCCTGTTTACGAGCTTTGGCTTTATGGTTGTGATTCCAACCTTGGTTTCTTACAACCACGAAGCGACAGACAAACAGCTGCGTAACATGGTTATTATCGGTTCTCTGATTCCATTAGTGTGCTACTTGTGCTGGTTGTTTGCTGTGGTCGGTAACTTGAGCGAAGAGCAATTTAGAAGCTTCAAGAACGTATCAGATTTGATGGCGGCTTTTGAGGCTCAGTCTCCTTGGGTGGGTAACGTTCTGTCTACCTTCACTGGCTTGGCGTTGCTGACCTCTTTCTTTGGTGTGGCGATGTCTTTATTCAACCAGAACAAGGACATGTTCAACCAGAACACCGCGGTAACGTACTGCATTAGCTTTATCTTGCCGTTGGCGGGTTCATTGCTTGCTGCGGACAAGTTCCTACAAGTGTTGAACTACGCAGGTATCATCTTAGTGTTCTTGGCTGTTTTTGTTCCTCTGGTGATGGTTCATAAGCAACGCTTTATGAAGGTCGCGGAAGACCGATACCGAGCAGAAGGTGGCAGCGCAATGATGTTGTTCTCATTGCTGTTTGGTTGCTTCTTGCTAATCTCACAAGTGATTTAGCAGAACAATTTAGTGGTTGAATAATTAGGGCGTGTTGACCTTTCGTGGTTAAATTTTGTTCGAGATAAAAGCGTTTTAA
>NZ_JBFSTC010000091.1:0-24383 GCF_041466605.1 Vibrio sp. 10N.247.310.17
GAGAAGCTGCTTAATAAGCAAGCAAATGATGACAACTACCTTGAAAAACACCGGTCTTGGGCAATTAGCATCATCAGATAGGCTCTAACCTCAGCAAAACCGGGCTTTGGAACATGTACAGGGATTTGAATCAGTTTATCTAGATAGTCAGTTTGGTGACGTACAGAAGCTCCCTTATGGAAATGAGGAATTGCCAAGCGAATCATATCCGGGTCAGCCGCAACAACAAATGCAGTATTTGGCATGAACAAAAACAATCTAATTGCTTCTAGTGTGGATATCGTATTCTCAGGTAAACATCTATCTAAGTTATCAACATAAACAATTACAGGTTTATCAAAAGCCTTTAGCAACGATATATAGGATTTTCTAAACTCTCTAATTTCTTTTGGAGGAGAGAATTTCTTCTTAGCTTTTACAAGTCCTTTAGCCTTTTTACCAACCTGACCTATTGCTTTAGCATCTTTCTGAACTGCTTCGAAATCCAAATCATCATCTTCATCAAAGGCATCCCCAGCCCAACCAAAAAAGTTCTGAATTGCACCGAATGTCGGCATTCCAGAAATAGCAGCAGCACCTTCAGCCATAAGCCCCATAAACCTTACTTTGTCGATGCGCTTCGCAAAATCAAGTGCCTTTTCAAGTAGCTTTTCATCCTCAGCGGCAGCTTCAACCAATTGTGCTGCTATAGTCTCCAACAGTGCAGCTTTTGCATCGTCGTATCCCTGAAATGTCCATGCATCAAAATGAATCTGGATGTACTCTTGTTCTTCCCTCTCAAGCGCTTTAGCGGTCAACTCTAAAATTGTTGACTTACCAGCACCCCAATCACCAAATACGCCAATAGATATTGGCATTAACTCTTTCTCTGTAATGAGATCTTTGATTGATTCAGCAATCTCATTGAAATTTAAAAAATCGATCTTAGATTCTTTATCTGACCACATGTTTATGTCCTGACAGTACTAATAACAACCGCGTCAGTATTGACTCGGCTGACTGATCCTCAAGTTAAATAAGATTCTATTGAAGGCGTTAATTCTCTGATATCACAAATAAAAACAAATATGTGCTTTGTTTCTTAATGATTTTATCATTCTAATCTGTGAATTTAGCAATTCAAAGATAATAAAACTCAGTTTGTGAGGTAAGAGTATGAGTCAGAGACTTGCCAGATCAGTTTGACAAGAGGCTATGAGAAATTGTGCACCAAGCGGCTGTACAAATAGGAAAACAGCTTGCTTTGTTATGACTTAGCTGCCTGTTGGATAATTTGGGAAGCAACTTGCTGACTAAACTATTCTAATGAAGGTTTACTGCTACCTAAACACGTTTTGGGGCAATAATGTGTTTGCAAGCCCCAAACAAAAAAGAGCCACTAAAAAGCGGCTCTTGATTTTCAAACTATTCGAATTCGTTCAGATTACTCTTTACCGAATACGTTGTTCTCTTGCTCTTGTACACGGATGAAAGTCGTACGCTTAGTTAGCTCTTTAAGCTTTGCTGCGCCTACGTATGTACAAGTTGAACGTACACCACCAAGGATGTCAGAAATTGTGTTGTGAACTGAACCACGGTATGGAAGTAAAACAGTTTTACCTTCCGCAGCACGGTACTTAGCAACACCACCTGAGTGCTTGTCCATAGCCGACTGAGATGACATGCCATAAAATTTCATGTATTGCTTGCCGTCTTGCTCTACTACTTCACCGCCTGACTCAGAGTGACCTGCTAGCATACCGCCTAGCATTACGAAGTCAGCACCGCCGCCGAACGCTTTAGATACGTCACCCGCACATGAACAGCCACCGTCACCGATGATCATGCCGCCAAGGCCGTGTGCTGCGTCGCCACACTCGATGATTGCAGAAAGTTGAGGGTAACCTACGCCTGTTTTAACACGTGTAGTACAAACAGAACCAGGGCCGATACCAACCTTAACGATGTCTGCGCCCGCTAGAATTAGCTCTTCAACCATGTCACCCGTTACAACGTTACCCGCAGAGATAACTTTAGTCGGGAATTCAGCACGTACTTTCTGTACGAACTCAACAAGGTGTTCTGAGTAGCCGTTAGCGATATCGATACAGATGAATACAAACTCTTCGCTAAGAGCCATGATCTTCTTAACTTTCTCGAACTCAGCTTCAGATGTACCCGTTGATACAAAAACGTTGTTCAGAGTTTTCTTGTCTGCTGTTTTAGCAAACTCAGCCCACTGCTCTACTGTGTAGTGCTTGTGTACTGCAGTCATAACACCGTGCTCTGCTAGAGCCGCTGCCATTTCAAAGCTTGCTACCGAATCCATGTTAGCTGCAATTACTGGAGTACCAGACCATTGACGACCGCTATGCTTGAATGTAAAATCGCGGGTTAATTCAACTTGAGAACGGCTTTTAAGGGTAGAACGCTTCGGACGGAAGAGTACATCTTTGAAACCTAACTTAAGTTCTTGTTCGATACGCATGGTGTTTTCCTTGATTCATAAAATTATGTGTCTCTCGCGAAATGCGTAGTAAAACCGTTGGCAGACGAGTTTACTTTTCTTCGGACACAAAAAAACCGGAGCGTTGGCAGACGCTCCGGTTTTCAGCATTATAGGTCGTGATTTAGTAACAGCAAGTCTGATATTTCACTTTTTTTTATGCTATCCTCTCAAAGATTCCATACCTGCTAAAACTCCTCTAGCGACACTTCCCCACCAAATTCTTACTAATTAATAACTTAGCGAGCCATTCGCGCAAACGCTGTTGGTTTATTGCGCAATCGTTTTCCTTCATATTTCACGTAATATCGCCCTCATAAAGCAATAATGTGAAGAAAGTGCCTCGAAATCACATAAAAACCACACTTTTCTCCAACAAAAAAATGCCTTTTTTCTTAAATAAATTCGATTTTTTTCTAATTTTTATCGGTTTTTGACCAAATTGGGCAGTCTCGTGACGTTTCTGTTTTGCGGTCACTTGGAAAAGTAGAGTGAAAACGACTCAATCTAGAGGCCAATACTCACTTGGGTTTGATAATTCAGCCCTCGCACTCCATTAAATGAAGCTTTCAAACTCAAACTTTATAAATCCACTTTTTATTCACCCGTAGCATTGCCGCGCCGAAAGCACATTTCGTGGCTGCCCTTTCGTTCATGTAACCTGGAACATTCAGTAAAGCGCATAGAAAAAGAAGATTGGTTGACGTAAAAATCTAAGGGAAAGATTAGATTTGAAGAATAAAAAGCAAAAAAAATGGCTCAGGTAATTAACCTTAGCCATTTTTATTCGATGTTTTGAATTGTTCTTTACAAGCTATTGAGTATCGAATTAAGACAGGTGCTAATTCTTTTGAGCGCTTAACGCTTCTGCAGTCGCATCTTGAATCGACAAGAACAATGACGTGATTTGTCCAGTAGGCGAACGCATCGGGTTTAGCGTCACGTTCTGGTACATGAAATCAGCTTGTTGAGTAACAGGGCGAACATTGCGGCACTTGAACAGGTAAGGTCTTTGTGGCCATGTAATAAAGCTGCGACAACCTAAATCATAGACTGGCTTGGTTTTCAGCCTAAACCACTCTTCTGGGATTTCAGGGAATAACTCAAAGATCGACTTACCGATAGCATCATGTGATTGCTTACCGCTATGGTGAGTCATGAAGCCATTCCAAACTTGCACCTCAAAATCGCGATTAATAACCACCAGCCCCATATCGACGTTCTGAACCATGTCCACCATCCAGTGGAACTGTTCAAATTCAGCAGGAAGATTCAACATATTAAAACTCCTCCATTAGGTAGGCCAATTTATTATCTAGAAGTGGCAAAGATTCATCAACAAACATGAATAGGAGGTCACAACGAATTGAAGTGCCGTCTATGTTATAGCTGACTTCGAAAGTCATCGTTTTCTTGAATGAGCCGCCGGTATTTTCAATAACGGAATCGATTGAGATGTGTTGACCCAGCAACACCGGAGAGCTCTGGAAGAAACGAACTTCTGACTGCTCACCTAACCCATTCAGGAATGAACCCACAAGGATGTTAGATACATCCATCAACAGCTCTAATTCTTCTAACTGTTCGCTTTCTGTTGGCACCTTCATGAGCTTTTTAAGATCGCTCACACTGGAATCACTCAGCAAGACTAACGCTTCACCTGCAATACCTTCTCCGCTAAAGCCTTGGCAAACACCCGACACTTGGTCGTTGTCTGCTAAGTCGCGAAGTGCCATGTGCAATTCACTCACTTCCAAAATATTCACGTTCGGTAGTGGTAAATGGACAAATACATCAAAATGGCGCGCCAGTGCATCGGCGGCGCGGCCAATTGCTACGTTCGCCACTTCCATGTAGATATCGCGTCTGCGTAGTATTGGAAGATCTAAAGCGGTAGGGGTAACAACCTGAGGCTGTGTTGGCGGCTCAACAAGTTCACGTAAAATGCCTTTTAAGGCTTCTTTATCGATCGGTTTTTGTAAAAACGCTTTAGCACCAAGGTCCATGACCCTCTGCTGCGCTTTTGGCTGGATGTCACCGGAAACAACGACAACAGGTGTGTTATCACCTAAGCGTTGCATCTCTTCCAATGTGCCATAGCCATCTAGCTCTGGCATGGTCAAGTCGAGGAACATCAGTTTAAACTGGTTTTGAGCTAACTCTTCAAGTGCATTAAGCCCATGAACAGCAAAAGTTATATCTGCATTTAGAGAACTAGGCAGTGATCGAGCCATCTGCTTCCTTGCTAATGCAGAATCATCACATATAAGAACTGGGAACGACATAAATGCACCACCGACAAATTAAAGCTAATTTCGAGGAGTGTAACAGATCATTATCGTATCAGGTACGGGGTGAATGAATTTATATGTAGATTATTAGTCAGATTGATGGGAAAAGCGGATATTCGATTATCTCTGATTATTCTTTATGAAAAACAATATGCTACAGAGATAGTAACAAGCCTTTTTATAAAGTAATTGCACTATTTCATGAAATGACTGCGATAATTTATAGAATAACAGCCTTAATAAGTAGCCTACTAAGGCTCGACTTGCCGATTCACGCAACAGCCATACATGTTTGCTCAACTATACATGTTTGCTCAACTATACATGTTGCTCAACTGTTCGTGTTGATCGCCTACTACGCGTTTATCAGGTTGACGTTTTTATCCGTTTTACATAATGAGTACAAGGGAGCTAAAACTGATATGTAGGCCATAGAATCAGTAATGCGAAACGAATAACCACAGCAAACACCAATAAAGCGATGCCCAGACGGTACCATTTGTATTCCGCAATATTCATTGGGATGCGCTTATAAAACATAGTAATCACGCCTTTCCAATCACTACTGCGTCTTCCGTACTGCATCATGCTCGTCAAAACAAACAGAGCACCAAGTACTAGCATTCCTTTCTCAGCCCAAAACAATCCAACTTCCATTTGTATTTTCCTTGATAAAACGATGAGCGACTTAAATCATTCTAGCCACCTTTACGCTCGGTTTCTGTAAGACCAAGGTCTAAATTACGAAGTACGCAATTCAGGGCTTTTACCTGATAGCTGATAGCTCATTGTTGGTAATTAGAAATTGGTAACTGGTCATTGATAATTCTTGGTCAGCATTACAAAGTTTATCGTTCAAGGTTCCGTGGTAAAAGCGAGCATCACAAGCAGATCACGAATAAGCATGAGTCGAGAGATCCGGAGACTTACTGTTCTTTTGAATGACACGCATCAGCTGGATAAGCAGCAGAATACCCGTTACACCTAAACCAACGCCGATTCCGCCCCAGATTCCTGCCAATTCAAACTTAGACATCAAATACCAAGCCGCTGGCAAACCAAATACCCAGTAACCAATGGCTGTCATTACGGTTGGCATTGAGACAATCTTCATCCCTCTCAACAGGTTAATCGCCAATAACTGCCAAGCGTCTACAATAAAGCACAACGCAACCACCCAAATAACAGAGGCCAATAGCGAAGTCATTGCGCCCGTACCATCGTCTAACTTGAAGATAGACGCGATCATTTCTGGCCAGATGATGAACACGGCAGATAAGGCTACGCTCAACACCGACACCAATATAAAGCTTAGAATCGAGGTTCTTTTGATGCCTTCGTAGTTACCCGCACCGAAATCACGGCCAACCAAAATCGCCGCAGCTTGTGAGAAACCGAAATTGAAGTTCCAAGTAAAGCTTAAGCATTGCAGTAGGATTTGGTGCAGTGCTAGAGAAGCAATACTGATCGTCCCCGCCATCAGAGTTCCGCCGTATATCAAGCCATGTTCAAGTAATGCAGCAAGCCCAATAGGCAAACCCATCATCAATAAAGGGCTCATTAATTTGATTGAATACTCTTCTGTGTTTAACCAAGGGGCGAACTGCTTAAACTCGTCACGCTTGAATACCCAAACCGTGTATCCAACCATCACGATAAAGGCCGCGATAGCCGTACCTAGCCCTAAACCGGTTAAACCCATGTCTAATTGGAAAGTTAAGAAGTAGCTCACTGGCACATTCAGAATTACGGTGATGATAGACATCACCAGAATAGAGCGCACATTACCAAACGCACTGGTTAATCCACGCAGTACCAACAAAATAAGCGAAGGCAGCATCACCCATTTCAAGGCATGCACATATTCCATTGCTAAAGTAATCACTTCTTGGGGCTGTTTTGCTGCCTCTAATACCAACGGAGCAAACCAAAAGCTGGCCATTAAGGTCACACTCAACACAAATGCCAACATGGTTGCGCCTTTAACGGCTAATCTAATTTGTGTGTTACCAAACTCAGGGCGAGCCACTCGCTGACCGTAAGCGATCGCAATCAAGTTCGCGACACAACCCACGGTGCTGCTCGCAATAATAAAGATGAAAAAGTAGATAGAGGCGCCTAAGCCACCAGCCGCAAGGGCTGACACACTGATACGCGACATCATCCAAACATCAGTAAGGACTAAAGCCATAGAGATCAGCTGTGAAATGATCAAAGGGAATGCAAGAGTGAGTATTTTTTTCATGAGCGCCTCAGGTAATTTCGCCCAAAATACGATCGATGAGGCTGGCGTTCAATTGATAAATTTGCGACTCTAACATTCTATAAACTCATGCGAACGAATTATGACCCCATATCCTAGCTTGCCATCATCCCATAATGGCTTAAAAGCCTTCGAAGCTGCTGCAAGGCTGATGAGCTTTACTCTGGCCGCCGATGAGCTGCATGTGACACAAAGTGCGATCAGCCGTCAGATTAAACAGCTTGAAGATGAGTTAAACGCATCATTGGTTATTCGTAAGCATCGAGCGATTGAATTAACAGAACATGGTCACGATTTGTACGTGGCTTTACGTGAAAGCTATGCCAATGTCGAAACGGTTATTGCTTCTTGGGGTGAGCCAAAGCAGAAACGTATTGTGATCAAAGCGACTTTGAGTTTCGCGACGCGCGTATTGATCTCTAAAGTCCGGGAATTAAACGAGCGTTATCAAGATTATGAAATCGTCATTGTGCCTGTGATTGAGGAAGACGAATCGATCAACAGCAGCGAATATGACCTACTGATCTTCCATACACGCTTCAAAAAACGCTATGACAAGGCACCTAACATCACCTTCTTACGTGAAGAGTTTATGGCGCCGGTCTGTTCGACTAGTTTAACGAACCAAGATACTGACCTCGATTCAATATTAACCTTACCAAGGCTCCACCCAACCTTAGATCATCACGACTGGAAAGTGTGGCTTGCTGATGTCGAGTTCCCGCCGAAAAAGCCCGTTAGAAATACCAGCTTCTTGTCTTTGGATATGGCACTCAGTGCTTGCTTATCAGGTGAAGGCGTCACGGTGACGGATTTGCTGTTGGTTTTGCAGGATCTACAACGAGGCTTCTTGTACTGCCCTAAAGATGCAAAGATTCAACACAGTGCTTGGACTTACTTCATGCACCAGCGTACACACACGCCTATCATCAATGACCTTATTGAATGGCTGAGGGAAGAGACAGCAAAAGAGATCGAGTTGCTGAAATCACTCGCACAGCAATATCAATGGTTTGGTGTAATAGAGCAAGACAAAGGCTTTGGTCGACTCTCTTAAATTAAGCTATGATTCCCCTTCCCTCACCCGATTGATATTTTTATGCCTTCTTTCTCTGTTTCAATGATCCCTGTTGGGGTTAGGTTCATGATCCTCTCCGCTTTTGGGTTCGCACTGATGTCTGCTTGTGTGAAATACATCAGCAACTACGGTATACCTGTATTTGAAATTGTTGCAGCAAGGGCTTTGGTCTCTTTGATCATCAGCTACATCGATGTGAAACGAAAAGGCATCTCGATCTGGGGTAATAACAAACCTTTGTTGTTTGTTCGTGGTGCTGTTGGTACTGCGGCGTTGATGTGTGTTTACTACGCTGTCACCACCTTGCCATTAGCAGAAGCAACCATTCTACAATACGTACATCCCGTGTTTACTGCGTTGCTTGGCGTGTTGTTCTTAAAAGAGCGCGTGCAAAAGTCGACCATGATCTGCATTGCATTCTGCCTCGCGGGATTGCTGGTGATGGTACAACCAAGCATGAACAGTGGCGTAAACAGCGAGTTACCCATGTTCAGCATTATGGTGGCGTTATTGGGCGCGTTTGGTAGCTCAATTGCTTATGTAATTGTGAGAAAGCTTAGCCAAACTGAAGATAGCTCGGTGATCATCTTCTACTTCCCGCTGGTTGCTCTTCCAATCTCAACAGCCCTGATCTGGAACGACTTTGTATGGCCGAGCTTATTCTTAACCATTATGTTGGTTCTGGTCGGGATTTTCACTCAGATAGGCCAATACGGTTTAACCAAGGCGATGCAAACTCAAGCTGCCGGTAAAGCTTCGGCTTACTCATACGTTCAAATCGTATTCTCAGCGTTGTTAGGCGTGTGGATCTTCAATGAGATTCCATCCGTTTGGACTTACCTAGGTGGTGGCCTGATCGTAACAGGAGCCTTGATCAATGTGTTTGGCAAACAACTGTTAGTACCGTTTAAAGCTAAGTAAGCGACTAAGCGACTAAGCGACTAGCAGAGTAAATATCAGCTAGCCAATCAGCTAATAGATATAAAAAGGGCATTGCGGAATATTCCACAATGCCCTTTTCTGTGAGTCTTCCTAGCACCCTTTCTTAGACGTTTTATTTCGAACAATCTTGCTCTAGTACACCAACTCGATTGCGAGTTCTACTACGTGGCATTACGCAGCTTGGGATCATCACTCAAGTACTCTACAAATTCGATTTCAAAGCCCGCAGGATCAACAAAGTAAACGTTTTTGCGATAAGGTTCTTCAGCCCCAGGTTTGGCAATAGGGAAACCCGCATCAATAAGGCGCTCAATCACGCTCTCGATATTGTTGGTTACATAAGCAAAATGCGCGAGACCGACAGAATGCCCAGCCAAATCTCTGTTTTCTCCCTCGCCGTGATCGCTCAACGCGATGTATTGGTATTCATCACCAAAATGTAGCCAGTTACGTGGCTTGCCAGACCATTCGCCTTGCCCTTCATCACGCACATACCAGTGAGGGAAAGCTGCTTTATAGAAAGTCAGCATCTCTGGGATATCTTTAACCACTAAATTTACATGTTCAAGTTGGATCATTCTTCTCTCCTTAAAGTATTCTCTTAAGCAACGTTGCATATCCTAATACCTCAAGTTAAGTTGAGGTAAAGAACTAATTTACATTTATTTTCGAGAACGTCTTTAGAGTCCAAATGGCTCTGCTTTGACTACATACAAACTGTAAGTTTAGACGACCTAATCCAATGTAACTCTCTTGCCTCGTATTATGTTCTTTGTACTTAATACCAGTGACTTTATGGGAGGTGTTCTCTCCAAACCACACCTCCCACAAAGTGAAGCGATGAAATGGATGTTGTATACAGGCCTCCCCTCAGTGATCGCAATGCAGAACCAAACCGTAGTTAATTGAAATACAAACACTTAGTATTTTTTAGTCGACTGCGTAGCGGGAGTGATACATGGACAGCAGAATTACCATCAAAGAATTTCTCAGAGTGTTTGAGTTCATTCGCTCTTCCGGTGAGCAACTTGACAACAAATATCAAGTAGGCGAAATGACGGCTTGGCATGATTACGACGGTTCATTAAAAATCGAATACGACAAAGCGTCGAACTATGAAGACTTCATCAACCATTGTCTGGCTATGCTTGCTACAGAGCCTTCTCCGTAAGTACGAAAGGTCAACACGCCCTAGCAACTAATGGATAAAATCATGCACGAAACTGACTTGAAAACGCACTTACTGCGCAAACGAATCGCTTCTTTGTGGCTAATACTCAGCCTTTCTTTTTTATGGTCTCAAGTATCTGTAGCAGGAATAGATATGATTTATTTTACACAAGCGAACGAACAGAAGAATTGGACAGCGACCAACGACAATGTGATGGGCGGCATCTCAACAGGCGGTCTTATTCATGGTGGCGAGACGAGTCAATTTAAGGGCGAGCTATCGTTAGAGAACAATGGTGGCTTCAGCTCAATCAATCGCTCTGTTGAAACACTAAGCTCTGAAACGGACAGAGTAGAGCTGACGTTTGTGGGTGATGGTCGTACTTACCAATTGAGGTTCACAACGTGGATCGATGGAAATAAGACCAACTACAAGCACAACTTTGAGACAATTAAAGGTGAACAACTCAAGAAAATCTTCCGACTAAACGACTTTCAAGCGGTGTTTAGAGGTCGGCTACTCAACGGAGCTCCGGGACTTAAAGCTCAAGACATTAAACAGATCGGCTTTTTGATTGCAGACAAAAAGCCTCTGCCCTTCGAGCTAAACTTACTTCAGATTCAATTCAAAACCTCGCAAGAAACGGAGTAACGCTTTGTTGGAATAAGTTAAAGTCTGAATAAACCACAGACGAACAAAAGCCCCTGATATCTTACCGATTCGCGATAGATATCAGGGACTTTCTATTCAAGCATTCAAAAGATCAATGCTTCAAACCGTCAAAGATCTAAATCATTAACTATTAATATTTAATGGCTGTTTTACCAATCGAAGCGCTGCTTTCAATACGTTGGTGCGCATCTTTCAGAGTCTCAACATTAAAGCCATTCAACGTCGTCGTTAGTGTCGATTTAATGCGGCCTGCATCAATCAAGTTCGCAGCTTTGAATAAGATGTCTTGTTGCTTCTGGATATCGTCTGTGTTGAACAGTGAACGTGTAAACATCAGCTCCCACACAAAACCTACAGACTTACCTTGAAGCGCCGACAGATCAATTCCACCATCGAACTCCACAATCGAACTGATCATGCCTTGTGGTGCAATCAGCTCCACCATCGATTCCCAGTGCCCTTTGGTATCCGCAACATTAAAAATGTAATCGACATGCTGGATGCCTTGCTCGCGCACAGACTCAACCAAGTTACGGTGATTCACCACATGGTCTGCACCCATATCCCTTACCCACTGCTCGGTTTCAGGTCTTGAAGCCGTCGCAATGACAGTCAGGTTAGTCAGTTGGCTCGCCAATTGAATAGTGATTGAACCTACGCCACCAGCGCCACCAATAATCAGAATCGACTTTTGCTCTTCAGGACGAACACGCAAGCGGTCAAACAACGCTTCCCACGCAGTGAGTGTCGCTAGCGGCATCACAGCAGCAGCTTCATCAGAAAGGCTCTTTGGTGCTTTCGCCGCAATACGGTAATCAACGGCTTGGTATTCCGCGTTAGCTCCCATGCGAGTGACGTCACCAGCGTAGTAAACACGGTCACCTAATTCAAAACCTTCAACGTCTGTACCTTTACCAACAACTTCACCGACTGCGTCATAGCCCAGCACTTTAGGTTGTTCGAGTGTTTTATCCTTAGCATTACGAATACGAATTTTTGCGTCAGCAGGGTTGATAGAAGTCGCGCTCACTTTTACCAGCAAATCATTATTTTTTAGTTCTGGCAGACTCGTTTCAAACTCAAATAAACTGTCTTGCTCTGTAATCGCAAATGACTGAGTAAATCCAATAGCTTTCATTTTTGATGGTACTGACATTGTGCTTTCTCCTTGAATTAGACGAGTTAATCTTAGTCAATTCTCACTCTAGATAAACCGTCTAACATTTGAATAATTTTCAAATATATTTTGATAATTAAGCGTATAAAGTTAGCTTAGAAGAGGTAAATAAGGGTTAACCCGCTTTGTGATTAGCAAAGATTTCAATACAATGTTTAGAACATTATCAAACACAGGTAGATAAGATGCTTCTTGAAGACTTACAGGTCATTTTAAAAGTGGCGGAGTTTCGCAGCATCACCGCAGCAGCCACCAACCTAGACATGCGTACTGCAACCGCGAGTGCTGCCGTCAAACGAGTTGAAGCTGCGTTAGGTGCTGAATTGTTTGTAAGAACCACGCGCCATTTAAGGCTCTCTTCAGCAGGCGAACGCTATTTACCTGAGTGTGAACAGGCCTTGAAAATATTAGAGCAAGCCAAGCTCAGCATGCGCGAAGAGCTTGGTATTCTCGATGGAGAAATCCGCATTGCGCTTTCATCGGATCTAGGCCGCAACCTCATCACACCTTGGTTAGATGAGTTCTTGCTTGAATACCCTAAAGCATCACTTAGAACGAGCATCAGTGACAGTAATATCGATTTTTACCGTGACTCCGTTGATATGGCGCTTCGCTATGGCTCCCCTACTGACGCCAACATGTATGGTTTCAAGATCTGCGATGTGCCGAGAATATTGTGTGCGGCTCCTGAATATTTAGCTGAAATGAGAACACCAAAACACCCGAGTGACTTAACTCAACATAATGGTTTGCTTTATCAGCTGCATGATATTTTGCAAGACGAATGGGTGTTTAACGATGGTAAGCAGGATCACAAAGTGAAGCTGAAAGGGAATCGTGCATCGAACGATGCTGACCTTGTTAGACGTTGGTGTGTTGCCGGTAAAGGCGTGGCGATAAAGTCTTGTTTAGATATGTCGAAGCATTTGCTTTCGGGCGAAGTGGTTAAAGTTATGCCTGAATTTAAACCAACACCAACCGAGTTGTGGTTAGTCTGCCCTAGTCGTCAATCCATCACACCAACGGTTCGCTTATTAAGAGATTTATTCCGCGAGAAAACCGCAGAGATCCTTTCTCAATTGGGAGACCAAGGTATTCTAGAAAATAAAGCATCATAGGATCTAATGCTGCTTAGAGATAAGACGCAGAGATACAAAAAAGGCGTTAGTGAACTTTGAAGCCACTAACGCCTTTCTTCATTTGAACATCACCCTGTATTAATGGATGGATCTACATTAATACTAATACTTAAATGCGAGTGCTTAGTTTGACTCTTCTTCAACATCGCAATCAGCACAGCACTGAAGCGCAATTTCATGTTCGAAGGTGATTGTATCTTGGCCTTCTTCTAGAAGTTCTGCAATTTCATCCGCGACTTCTTGCTCATCATCAGCTTCAATTCCGCTCGCTAACTCTTCTTCTGAATAACCGAAGAAATTCAGTAATAGATACTCGCGAGCTTCGTCTTTGGTACAAACCACATTTGCTGAAAGATCAGGCGTAACTTCACCTTCCGCAAGTGTCTTTGTCACTTGCTCTAGAGCAGTATCTTTCATCGCAGGCGTTAACCAACCAAGATCAGTACTTACTGTCGTTTTTTTACAGTCGAAGCAAGGTAGTTGGTGAAAGTAGTATTGAAAGGTAGTCATAGGTAATTTCTTCTTTAAGTGTTGTATAGCGAGATTATGCGCGTTTTATAGCAAAATACTATCTCAATCAACACCAAAAATTGATTCGCTCTGATTATTTTAACCAGATGCACAGCAAGCCATACTGACAACTTTAATCATCGGCTATTTGCTTAAATCGCCACACACATCGGCGTATTGGATATAGGGTCACGAAATACGCTCGCTTTGAGATCAAAAACATCATTCAGCAATGTCTCGGTCATGACCTCATCGGGGGTGCCTTCAGCCACTAAACCACCTCTTTCCAAAACGATTAAATGATCGCAGTAACGGCTCGCTTGGTTCAGATCATGGAGCACAACCACCACCGTTTTTCCCTTGTCATTCATCTGCTGCATCAAGTTCATTAATTCAACTTGGTGAGACATATCAAGATAAGTGGTCGGTTCATCCAACATCACGACATCTGTGTCTTGCGCTATTATCATCGCTATCCATGCTCTTTGACGCTGCCCACCCGACAGTGACTCAATCGGTTTATCAGCAAACTCAAGTACGCCGGTATCACGCATTGCTTGTTCGACAATAGCTTGGTCTTCTTGCCCTAACCTTCCCCAATGGGACACATAAGGAGAACGGCCATATTCAACCAGTTTTCTGACCGAAATGCCTTCAGGGCTGACCAATATTTGCGGCAGAAGTGACAATGAACGCGCGAGCACTTTATCACCATAGCTCGACAACGGTTTGTCTTCAAATAACACCTCTCCTGTCACCGGCTTATTGATCCTGACTAACGTCTTTAACAAGGTAGATTTACCACATCCATTGGGTCCAATTAAGGCAGTAATTTTTCCCTTTGGGATGGACACCGAAAGGTTCGGTATGATCGTTTGTTTGCCGTACGCGACGGAAAGATTCTGCGTTTTTAGCATGGTTACCAACCTCGATAACGATAGAGAAGAAAGATGAAATAAGGCGCGCCAATGACAGAAGTAAGTACCCCTGCAGGTAATTCAATCGGTGGTTGTAGACCTCTTGCCAAGCCGTCGGCACAAGTAACCAGAATCGCGCCCACCAGAGCAGACGCCGGGATTAACAACTTATGATTATGCCCAAACAACAAGCGCGCTAAGTGAGGTGCTAATAAACCCACAAAACTGATCGTTCCAGCCACTGAAACGCTGAAACTGGCAAGCAACACAGCGGCCAATAGTGCAAAAGCTTGTATCTGTTTTGGCTTAGTACCCAATGTGGTGGCACTTTCCTCACCAAGCCCCATAACATCCAATCGCCAAGCAAGCCAAAATGCCATTGGCAACAACAAGAGCAATGCTCCCCAAATAAAAGGAACTTGCTGCCAATTTCGTCCCCAGAGGCTGCCAGTTAGCCATACCATCGCAGTGTTGATCTCGATGGGGTTAGTGACAAGCAAGAAGTCGATGCAACTCGCCAGAAACGCACTCACTGCAATACCAATCAAGGCCAACTTGGCGGGTGTTGGCCTTGACCACCATGCCAATAGCGCAATCAGCCCAGCAGCCAATACCCCACCGAACATCGCTACGACAGGAAGCACACTGACTGGTGCATTGGGGAACCAAACTAAACTCGCTGTCGCAGCAAGCCCTGCCCCAGCGCTAATACCCATAAGATCAGGCGATGCTAACGGGTTACGTATCACGCCTTGTACTAATACGCCGGATAGCCCCAACCCTGCGCCCACGCTTATCGCGAGTAACATACGTGGTAGCCGATACTGATGGATAACAAAGTCGTCACTGGAAAAGGCGACCAAATGTCCGATGACTTGAGGAATGGAAAGTGACGCCGCGCCGACAAACAAACCCGCGGATGCCACTAATATGAGAATCCCTGATAACAAAACTATCTTAGTGTGATGGTGCATTAAGATCTCCTCGTCGCAATCAAAATAAAACAAGGTGTCCCAAGTAGGGCTGTAATAACACCAACGGGCGTTTCAGTCGGGAAAGCAATCGCTCGTGACAACGCATCTGACCAAGACACTAATGCTGCGCCTGCCATTGCAGAGATAGGAATCAGTAGATGGTAATTGTGCCCAACCATGGGCCGAACCAAATGAGGAACCAACAATCCAACAAAACCTATGGGACCAGCGATAGCGACACTGGCACCCGCAAGCAACACGATAGCCAATCCACTCATGAGGCGAGTAAGCCGGATATTACTGCCCAACCCCACAGCCACTTCTTCACCAAGCGCCAATAAGTTGAGGTTGCGAGCAAGGCTAACAGCCAACACTAAACCAATCACTGCTGGCGGCCAAAGCTGTTGCCACTGTCCCTCATCCACGCTAGACAATGAACCGGTAAGCCAATGCAGCACGCTATAAGCCATATCATCAGCTAGAATCAACGCTGCTCGAGTTAACCCAATCAATAAAGCAGTAATGGCGATACCCGCTAAAACCAAACGTAACGGATGAGAACGTTCGGAGAAGAAACCACCGAGGAGCATCACGGCACCACCACCTAGCAATGCACCAAGAACGGCATTAAGGATCGGGTTTAGCTCACTAAACACAGGTATGCCTATCGCAGCTAAAGCCATAAAACAGGCTGCGCCAGCGTTAATACCTAGAATTGATGGAGACGCAAGTGGGTTACGTGTTAATCCCTGCATCAACAGTCCGGCGACGGCTAAGCTTGCACCAATCAATAACCCAGCGTGAGCCCTTGGAGCTCTTAGTGTCGCCAATATTTGATGAGTCATATTGCTCTCATCAAACGCAAACCAATAGTGAACTAAGTCACTCAATGTTAGGGAGAAATTCGACCAACCTAGCATAGAGGCCACGTAACCAGACATCGCCAAACACGATACTAAAGCCGTAAATAACGTGACTCGCCACGACACTAATACCGTAAGCCACGACACTATAAGCGAACGTCGCTTACCTCTAGAGAGCAACATCGAACTCATGAACGATCCAAGATCTGCTCTAGATTTTTCGCCATTTGTTCTGCGGCCAACATGCCTCGATTCAATGACCATAGTGCTGGTGACACTTCCACCACTTGTTGATTCTTCGCGGATGTTAATACATTAAACAGTGGGTTTTTCTGCCAATCATCAACGATATTTGGATCTGAGTAAGCACCAAGGAGCAACCAGTCAGGATTTGTTTTCAACAACAACTCAAAGCTGGTTGGTAAGTACGCCTTGTCTGTCGGATCCACTATTGGGCTAGCAATACCTAATGTGGTGAGTACACCTCCTGCATACGAAGCAGGGCTATGTAGCCACATTCCTTTTTCCGACACAACAGCAAATTGGACAGTTTGTTTAACCGAGAAATGACTTTTAAATTCCACCATGGCTTGTTGATGTTGGTGAATTCTTTGTTCCATTGCCGATTGCTTGTCGAGGGCGATACCGACCTTAAGCGCAGATTCCAAGTTCTCTTGATAAGTCTCTCCACGGCTTTTGAGCAGCAGAGTTGGTGCGATTCGCTGTAGATCTTGATAAACCGTACGATGACGCTCTGCATCGGCAATGATCAGGTCGGGCTTTAATACCGCAATGGCTTCTAGACTAGGCTGCGAACGCATCCCAACCGATTCCCATGGTTGCACTAATTCACGCACCGCCGGAATCACTCGCGAAGTATCATTGTCATCGGCAACACCAACCGGAGACACGCCTACCGCAGCTAACGCATCGACAAATGAGAACTCCAACACCACAACGCGTTGCGGGGTAGTCGCTATCTCAAACTGACCTTGCTCATCTTGAATGATCCTCGTTTTTGCTGAACTGGAGAATGAGAACAAGCTTAAAGCCAACAAAGCTAAGGTTATCGCTATCCTGCTGAATAAAAAATGCCTTTTGAATGACAGCAGTCCGTTCGGCAGCAGCCATTGATTCGAAAATAAAAGTCGAGAACTGTTTTCCATATTTACTTTTCCTTAAACACTAGAACCGTGAAAGTCGCCAATAATATTGGCGACTTATATTCGTTATTATTTTTAATCAATTACCGATTAGAACTGATAGTTCAGATCCAAAGTGTATGAACGCCCTGGCGCTGGATAGCGGCCAACCGGACTGGTATCAATACCGCGGAAGTAGTAGTCCTCAGCAAACAAATTGTTCACTGCAACATTCATGCGTAACTTACTGTTTTCATCTTTATACAAGTCTGAGCCTAGGTTTAAGTTCCATACCATGTAAGCAGGTACTTTGCCTTTCGCACCCGATGCATCTTCAGCACTGGTATTGGCATTGTCAGAATAAGACTCACTGAAATAGTAACCTGATAAGGTCGTATCTACCCGGCTAAAGGCGTAAGTCGCATCCCAGCTAAGCTGATGCTCGGATGTGTAAGGAAGTTGCTTACCTTTGTTTGCACCTTCTGCCTCTATCGTCGCATCCAAATAGTTATAACCCGCGCCTAAACTCAGAGCTTGCATAGCCTGCGGAACATAACGACCTGAGAGCTCAATACCTTGATGAAGCGTTTTACCAATATTATCAAAGGTCTGTGTTCCGCTTTGCCATTGGAGTTGGTCTTCAAAATCAATGCGGTAGAGCGCAACATTAAAGCTAGTTGAATCTTGATTGTAACGAGCACCCAACTCGTAGTTCCATGCTAGCTCACTGCCCTCTTCACCCTTGCCTCGGATGTAAGCGATTTGTGGTGCGCGCAAAGATTTCTGCGCATTGGTGTACCCAACCCATTGCTCAGTTAAATGGTATGCCACGGTTAAGCCCGGTAACCACTCGGTCACTTTGTTGTCAGTGCTCTGTGCTTTACCCTTATCATTGAAGGCCATATCAATCGATTCATAACGGATACCCGGAGTAACCTTTAGCACGTCGTTAAACAGGCCAACTTCATTACTGATATAACCTGCGAAAGCATCGGTATTCAAATTCCAATCACGTGGTACTTTTGTTACTCCACCAGCAATTGGCGTTTGAGTCAGTTTGTAATCGATGTCTTCGTTGACATAGCGAGCACCCACAATCAAGTTTTGCGTCACCGTATTACCGTCAAAGTACATCGCTAACTTAGGTTCCACACCATAAACCGCGAATTCACGTGGTGAGGTGCGAATATCTGTTGATGGTAATGCTGGATCCGCCCAGTGACCGCCTGCGCTATTAAAGCCCCATTGGAAGAAACGCTCAGAGTGGTGACCAAATGTTAGCACTTCCAATTCTGCGCCATCCGCAATATTCAAATCATGCAAATACTTCAGGCTCCAACGCGTTGATGTGCCTTTGTATTCGTCATACGGTCGCTTCGATTGAGTACGATCTTGCTGGTAATCTTTTGGCGATAAAGCGCCCGGCATTTGGGTGTCGGCATCGTAACGCTGAACGAATGCTTGTAGCTCCTGGGTATCACTGAGTAACCATTGCAACTTCGCTTGGAAGTTTTTTACATCCGTATCTGAATGATCACGGAAGCTTTCACCTTTTAGGAAGTTACCTTCCACTTGAAGTGCCAGCGTATCGGTTAACCAACCACCGGTACGTAGGTAAAAATCATTCAGTGGTGTATTACCATCTTCAAACACCGTAAAGCGATTACTGATTTCAGTTTGCCATTGGTGTGGAATAGGCTTAGTCACCAAGTTGATCACACCACCCACGTTGTTTGGCCCGTACTGCACAGCAGCGCCACCACGTACGATATCAATTCGGTCAAGCATCGATAGCGTTGCTGGGAAAATAGATTGTCCGGTATGACCATAAGGCGCAAGAGTCAGTGGTACACCATCCATTAGAAATTGAGCATGACCACTGCGGCTCGCTTTCAAGCCGCGCACCGAGATGTTAGGCAATACACCCGTGCCCGTTTCGTCTTGAACCTTAATGCCCGGTACACTTTGAAATGCTGAATCAATAGAGAGTGCGCCACTCTTTTTAATTTGTTCGTTAGTTAGAACGGTACGCGCTCCCGGATACTCTTTCACATCTTCTAATTCTGAATTACCGATCAAGCTGCCCGTCACGACAACCGTTTCCATGGTCGTCGTTTGCGGATCAGACGCAGCGAATGCACTCATGGAAGTCACTGAAGCGATGGCTGTTGCAAGTACGGTCAAGCGCAGTTTATGTTGCGCGTGGGGTTTACCATCCAAATTCTGGTAAGGCATGAAAATCTCCTAAGTAGGCAAATTAGGGTCAAAGGCTGTGCTTTTAAGTTATGCCAACGCTTTGACCCATTGGGCTAAACGACCTCAAAATGAGGCCAACTGTTCACTCACTCGTAGCGAACAAATCAATAGTTTTTTCAGTTGAAATAGCTTTTAGAAATAAACTAAATCTTCGAGCAGAACTTGCTTTTAGAACTGATAGCCGTAGCTGAGCATGAATTCAGCTGGCGCTCCGTAACCAATCTGATTCGTGCCCGACTTACCACTGGTTGCCCCGAGAATATATTTCTCACCAAGTACGTTATAAGCGTTCGCTTGAATTTTGTGACGACCCGTGGTGTACGCTGCCATCAAATCAACAGTGGTGTAATCACCTAATGCGACGGCTTCATTGTTACCCGCGTAGCGGTCGCCTACATATTTCACACCACCGCCCAAACGCCAGTTTTCGTATAATTGGTAAGTACTCCAGAGTGAGAACAGATGATCAGACACATCATTCGGCTTTTTGCCTGTATCTTTATCTTCTGCATCTAGGTAGCTATAACCAACTGAAATATCCCACAACTCTGTAATCTGACCGCGAGCTTCCAGTTCAATACCTTGGTGACGTGCTTCAATCTTAGTGATAACGTCGCCATTAATATTGGTTTGTGGTTGCTCTTGATCAATTTGGAAAATAGCGGCATTGAGCATCAAAGCGTTATCTAGTAAGTAGGCTTTCGCACCCACTTCTTTTAGATCGGTATGGAAGAATTCAGCCAGTTTAGGGTTGATATAAATACCGGAGTAAGGCAATTGCCACGAACGAGCTAAGCTTGCGTATACCGACATATCGTTGTTGATACGATAGACCAAGCCACCACGATAGCTCACTTTGTTATCATCTAGCTTCTCTTGGGGTTTCCCGGCTTTTTGCTGCTCAAGTTCCATAGAGTCATAGCGCACGTTACCTATCACCGATAGATCACCCAAGGTGTAAACGTCTTGAAGGTAAATACCCGTCGTCGTCGTTGTGTTATCACGGAAAGGCTTGAAACCCGGATCAGGCGTTGCTCCTACGACGGGGTTATAGATGTGTTTCGGAGGTAAGGTTTTATCGCTTGCTAGCGTTAAATCGATATTGATCTGGTTATAATCCGCACCAATCATCATTTGGTTAGAATCGGTTTCCCACACTAACTCGGATTGCATCGTCGTTGTGGTTCGAGGGTCATAACCGAAATTGTTCACGGTTTGAGAGACTTTATCTCCCGTCACAGTGCCTTGACGCGTGCCCTTTTGCTCAAGTTCGATATGATTGTATGCCGCTCGGTTTGTCCATACCCACTCGCTATTCAAGCGCCACTCATAATTAATGCCAACACGCAGGCTATCGGACTCTTGATAATCGTTAGTGCCACCGTAGAAAGAACTCTCAGAGACATCGACAGGTTTGCCATTTTTGGATGGAACACCACGATATGGCACCAGCTCTTGGTGTGCATATTCGACATCTAAGTCAACGGTATGCCCTTCAGCTGGCAGCACTCGAATGGTTGGTGCAATAAAGAAATCATTAGAATCGACATGGTTTACATACGAATCAGCCTGTCGGTGTTCCAGGTTAATACGTCCATTGACCTTATCTGAAAACGCCATTGAGCTATCCACCTGCCCTACAAATTGGCTGTTACTGCCAACACTGCCGTTTACATTGGTAAAATTGTCGCCATTCGCTCGTTTGGTAACTAAGTTAATGATGCCGCCAGCAGAGCCCCTACCATACAGAGCACCTGCAGGGCCTTTTACCACTTCAACACGCTCAATATTGGATAGGCTTCGATACGACTGTAAAGTTCCATCATCACGCATGCCATCACGATACATGTCATTCAGTGCATCAAAGCCACGAATTACAAATTGGTCTCGACTACCTTCACCTAAAGTATTATTAACACCAGCAACACCATCAAGAGCATCCACTAAACGGACCGCACCACGGTCTTCCATCTCTGTTTTAGTGACCACTGAAACGGCTTGTGGGACATCGAGCCATTCGACATCCGTTTTGGTACCCGATTGCGGCATGTGCTCCGCGTAACCTTCGTACTGATGACCAATAACTTGCACGGTTTCATCCACCGTTACTTCTTCTGAAGCCATTGCATTCGACACGGTAGCCACTGTGGTTAATGCACCTCCAATTGCCAAAGCGAGGGGGGTGAAAGCCAATCTAACGTTCATATTCTAATTCCGGTTTAGTTTATAAATCACAATTAACGCGAATAAGAATAAATATCATTTATATTTGCAATATATATTTTACCGCCTACCCCTCCAGCACGATATGCAACATTGCTATTTACAAAATAATCAATAAAAACAAAATCATAAAAAGAACAAGCCTCTTAAGACATTGGATAATGTCGTATAAAAGTAGGTAAAAACGAGGTTCGACGGTTGGGAATACTCAGAAAAAAGACTTTTCGATAGGGAGAAAGACAGCAAATAAATAAAGGTTTGAGCCAGGTAACGGATGGGATTAATACCCTTTAGTACTGTGTGCCTATTAACTGGTCACACCTCAAAATAATGTTCAATAATTCAAGACAACAACGGAAATGTAACTGGAGTTGATTGTATCTACAAAGAACCAAGCTCAGTAGCCTATGTTGACTGACAAACATGATTAGCAAAGAAGGCATGCCATATTCTCGTCATTTAGCGTTCTCGCAGAAACGGGGAATTCAACTAACGAGCATTCCCCTCAAAACGACATAACTTACGACATCGTCATAGCGCGTATCACCCTCGAGTGGTGCGGGCTTCGATACAAGATGACTCTAAGGCTACATTCGTAGCCTTTTTTCTCCTTCGATAACGAGTAGAGAAGACAGGTAACAAGCGGATCTACGACAACTCATCCCGAACAAGAAAATAAAAAAAGCGAGCCACTAGGGCTCGCTTTCACATTGTCTATATTTTATTAAGCGGCTGCTTGGATTACAGAAGTTCTACCGACTGTTGAGCAATTACGAATTCTTCATTGGTTGGAATAACCATTGCTACCGCGTCTAACATTTCAGACTTCGCGATGATGCCTTCTGCACCAAAGCGAGCGGCTTCATTGCCTGCTACGTCTTCAACAAAACCAAGAATCTTAAGGTTGCTTAGGATCTCACGACGAATTGGTAGAGAGTTCTCACCGATACCACCAGTGAAGATGATGCCGTCTAAAGAGTCTAGCGTTGCAAGGTAAGAAGCAACGTATTTAGCAACGCGGTAAGTAAACACCTCGAAAGCAAGCTTAGCGCCTTCGTGGCCCTCTTCCATCGCTTCTAGAATGCCACGAGCATCGCTCGTTAGACCAGACACGCCAAGGAAACCAGACTCCTTGTTTAGAGAATTAAAGACTTGCTCTTGTGACCAACCTTTTTTAAGTAGGTATTCGATGATACCTGGATCTAAATCACCACAACGTGTGCCCATCATAAGGCCAGAAAGCGGTGTGAAGCCCATTGACGTATCAACACTGTTACCGTCTTTGATAGCACATACAGATGCACCGTTACCTAGGTGAACAGAGATGAAGCTAGCTTGTTCAACTGGCTTGTTGACCATTTTCGCAGCTTCCCGGCTAACGAAGTAGTGGCTCGTACCGTGGAAACCGTAACGACGAACACCGAAGTCTGTGTATAGTTCTTTTGCGATTGCACCAGTAAATGCACGTTGTGGCATTGTTTGGTGGAAAGCCGTATCAAATACAGCAAATTGAGGTAAAGAAGGGAAAGCTTCAATCGCAGCGCGGATACCAATAGCACCTGCAGGGTTATGCAGTGGAGCTAGGTCAGATAGGCTCTCAATCTCACTCGTTACTTCTTCAGTAATTCGAACCGTTTGAGTGAACTTCTCGCCACCGTGAACGATACGGTGACCAATAGCCACTATATCAGCAGTGAAGCCTAGATCTTCCATCAACCCAACCAGTTTGCCAATGGCAATTTTGTGGTGGTTATCTTCACCTTGAATGGCAATTTCAGTTTTCTGACCTTGATACTTCCAGCTCATACGAGCATCTTCAAGACCAAAACACTCCCCTAAGCCACTCAATACGGCTTCACCAGAAACAGAATCAATAACAGCAAATTTTAGGGATGAACTACCCGAGTTAATAACCAGAACAAACGAATTAGACATTGGATATGGATCCTGTTTCAGTACGAATTGGATGAAGTGTTTACTTCAATTTTAGTTAAGCCCATTATTCAATAATTTTTGAATCTTTCAACTTTTGTTTTGCAAAAAGCACCAAATGAACACAATTAAGTTGATCTGAGTCATTAGTTTATTTATTTCGAGAGCGAAATTAAAAAATAGTTGAATATGACAGTTGGTTAATAAACGAAGTAAAGGACTGCTCACACTAGGGCGTGTTGACCTTTCGAGGTTAAATTTTGTTCGAGATAAAAGCGTTTTAATCGCGGCGAGGGGAAGTAGCCTAGTCATTCTAAGCAAATCTCCCTCAACAAAGAGTAAAACGCT